>JBBTWC010000017.1:0-51090 GCA_038062975.1 Patescibacteria group bacterium
CGAATTCACATTCTGTCCCAAGAGCATAATCTCTTCATATCCTGCTTCGAGCGCTTCTTTTGTTTCCTGAATAATATCTTCAAAAGGACGTGAACGCTCCCGTCCACGAGAAAACGGAACGATACAGAACGCGCAAAAATTATTACATCCATTGGAAATAACGATCGAGGCCATTTTTCCAGAAGCTCGATGTGGCGCGTATTCAAAACCTACTTCTTCTAACGGTAAAATCTCAGCATCCGGTAAACGACTCGTAAGACGCTTCATCAACTTGCCACTTGGTTCACGTGCGGCTGCACCGATAAGACACCCCGTCACAACAATACGCGGAGACTTTTCCCCGAGCCTTTCTTTCAGGCTCTTGAGCATTCCATACACCTTCTCTTCTGCACGATCACGGATGACACATGTATTCACAACCAAAACATCCGCCTCCTCGAGTGAAGAAGCGGGTAATAATCCACGTGATTCATAGAAGGCTGCCAAGCGCTCAGAGTCGGCCACGTTTTGCTGACAACCAAAGGTTTTGATGAAGTATTTTTCAGGCATAGCCGTCCAATTCTAGCCCGAAGAAACCCTTCTGTCAACGAACCTCTTCTGCTCCATCAAAGATATTCCTCTCCACCACAGGAGCGGTTTTGTACTCTTCTGCTCGATCCCGCAAACCCTGGACCAGCGTTTGAAATTCTTTTTCCTTCAAAGAAGTTTCCTTGAAATGACTCTGGAGATATTCCTTCTTTTGGGCATCACTCCAACGGTACTGATAGATATTGAAATACCACAAATATCCTCCCCAAAGGAGGGTACCGAGAAAGAGGATTGCAAACCAAAGTTTATAGTGCCGGTACCACACATACGTTAATACACGCGAAGAGAAACGCGGGTTATGAGTAATCTTGGTTATAAAAGGCGGGAGTTTCATAGCAAAATATTACTTGGCTTTCTCAAGCTTATCAACATACACAACCATATTAATAAAGGCTTCGAGGGGTTTCTTTGAAGGTTCGCTCTCCACAACTACTTCCTCTGTAGCTCCTGGAGCCTCATCCGCATTCACATCACCCTGACTTGGAGAAAGCGAGAATGGATTCTTGCGATCAGGACTACTCGAAGAAGGCGTTTTCGTCTCTGTGTTTCTTGGATGAATATCTATGCTCGTAACATCCAGCGCAAAAGGCGCGGTCTCAAGCTTGTGCAAAAATGCTAACAGAGATGCATAGTCGCCAGTCAGTGTGAGCTTTAAAGAAATATACTGATCCGAAGGGAGTTGTTCAACGAGAGTCTTTTTTACCTGCTCTGTTTTTGCTTCTGTTTCTGTACCATCTGTTTTCGCAGGAGCCTTCTTTTTAACTACTTCCGGATTTTCTTCTGATTTAATAGCGATTGTCACGTCGGTTTCTTGAGCGAGCCCCTCGAGCACTTTGATAAAGTCAACGATCCGATCTCGGGTCAATAAAATATCCAAACTCCCTTCATCTTTCCGTACGGCATCAAACTGATTCCGGATATCCGGCAGACGAGAAAATTGTTCATTGCGATACTCACGACCAGCGTAAAATTGCTGTATCTCATCACGAATCTCACGAATGTGTCCATAAAAGGGCACAACACCAAACCACCCAATACCCCCCATCATCGAAAGAAGGACGAGGGCAATAATTAACCGTAAGTGTTTGTTGGTAAATTTATTCATAAACTACTTTCGAAGACAGGTTGGTTTGATATCGAAATCCATTTGAAAATCAACATTCTCTTGTGAAAAGAGATTTGAGAGTGGCAAATTCACCCGAGAAACACATTCGTTACTTTTCAGCTCAGACTCTAACGTTAACGCATCCTCACGTTTGTCAGCTATACCCGTGAGGGTCACGGTATAATCCTTGGTTGTGAGACGATTGAGATGGATACCTTCTGGGAGCGTTTCATTGAGCAAAAGAAATACATTGGTAAAAGAAAGGTGTGTCATATGAAACTTCCCGATAACATCTATAGCCTCATTGACGCCACGAAATTTACCTTCAAACTCATTCAACTTTTTCTCCTGAGGAAGCATGGAGGTATGCGCTACACTCTGGAGACTGCGAAGCTGCATATCCAAAACCATGTACACTCCCAAGAGAATACTGAGAATAAAAATTTCAAGCATGAAAATAAGAAAAAGCTGCCACAAAATAAAACGCGAACGGATCCCTTTGTGGACCTCGCGCTTCTTTTCTTCTGGTAACAGATTAAGCAAAGTCTTCATACTCGTCTAATCCGCGGAGTGCAAGACCGATAGCGGTCGAATACTGCACTGAGTGATTACGTTCAATGATCGGAATACGCTTTCCGAGATGCACATTTACCCATGGATTCCCTGCTTCTACCGGACGACCCAAACGACGCGACATATATGGAAGCAGTCCATTCATATTCGATCCACCACCACAAAAAATAATAGAATCAATCGCTTCAGAATACCTCAGGTTCGTGAGATAAAAATCCATAGATTTTTCAATTTCCGTAGCGATACTCTCTAGAATTGGTTGTGCTGCCATCATGACCGGACTCTTAATAGCCACCGAACCGAGTCCATGTTTAATCTTCAAAGACTCCGCTTCTTCGAAAGAAAGATGCATGGTCTTGGAAATAGCGTCCGTAATCATCTGCGATGAAAGCGGAACACTCGAGGTAAAACACGGCATGCTTCCGATAGCAATAAGAAAGCTTGTGCGTCTATCCCCAATATCAACAATCAGTGTAGTAGACTTATCTTTTTTCTCAGGCAAGAGGCTACGTGCCTGAGCAATAGATTCCGTTTCTAATCCCAATGGTTCAAGACCAGCCGCTTCCAATATTCCCTGGAACTGATCCACAACATTGCGTGCCACAGCCACCACTAACACATTCATCTTTCCTTTTTCTTGAGTAAATGTTTTATCAATCACCTGCCAATCGTAGTACACCTGATCCAGCGTCAATGGAATATTGGCTTCGATTTCCCATTTAATAGCCTCCTTCGTCTCTTCGTGCTCCATAATCGGAAGCGATATGATACGCAAAAAAGCCTTGGTCTCTGGAAGAGAACAAATTACTTTTTTACTCTTTATCTTTCGCGGGCCAGCTTTTTGCAGAAGGCTCTTGATGGCCGCCTCCACTGCTGAGGGATTGATAATCTCCCCGTCCATCACACTCCCTGGTGGCAATGGAACCGATCCAAAACTCGCAATAAAATCCTGCTTCCCTTCACGATCAAGCCACACGGCCTTGATAGACAGGTCGCTCAAATCGAGACCAAAAGAACTCGGAAAGAGATCAAAAACTTTTTTCTGAAGAAGACTCATCTGTTTTATTTTGATGTTACGTATATCATAACATATTTCCTGCACATCCTTTGACTACCTCTCTTCCCACAAATCCATTTCATACTGCGTTCCTGTTGGGAAATATGGCGGAGGACAGTAGAGAAGATTGTTGTCGTAATACAAATTGCGAGTCGTATATCCTGTCCCATCGGTCCATGCAAATCCGTACCGCTGATTCGATGCAATGGCGCCATAAATAGTCAGCACACTCTTGGTTGCTCCCGCGCCAGTATAATGATCTCGTCCGGCACGCCCAGTCTGAGCAATCATCGCACCATCAATACGAAGGTCGTTTTCACTCCCCTGATAAATCTCTACATCATTTTGTCCAATGATACCGATGATATCCGAACAATCATAACTCGTATACCGAATATCTTTTCCAATATATATACTCTTTTGCGAAGATGAGATAAGATTCGCAGCTACTATCGTCACTCGCTTTCCATTCACCGCGCCTTCGAGCCAAACATTGTTTTCCACAAAAATCACCCCGTCATTTGGTATCTGATAGGTTGACCAGCCTCCTTGGTAACTATTTATTTCATTATTAGAAGCGTTAAAACTACGAACGGTACGAATACTAAACGTATCGTTCACATTGAGAATGACATGTCGTCCTTGATGAGCGTTGTCAAAATACAAACTTCCGTCTGTTCCTGCCTGAGCAACGCTCTTTATATAACTCAGGTCTCCCAAAACCCCATTAAAATCTGTCGTTGCTGTCGGAAAAGAACGCCCACCCCCAAAAACATCAGAACGATCAGGGACCGCCGTGGGTGGCAAAGGATCCGTCGGACTATCATGTGTATGCACACCAAACTCATCCCCACCTGTATGATCTGGATCATTATACTGCGAAAGAGAACTACTAATCACGTTGTGTGCAAAACCATCAAACCGAATACCATAGTTGGAATGAATCTTCCCAAATACTTCCGTACCCGCTCCAAAGCGCAAGTTGTCATTAGAAAGTACGATATACTCACTCCACACCGGCTTTCGGAAACGCACCTCTATCACACGTGTAATCGTCGGGTATCGATACGTCCAGCCCGTTGCTTCTACTGTAACCAATGAAGACCCATTAGACGGTGGCGTCACAACTAAGCGATACCTTCCTACAGGACTTCCTCCTGGATCCGTGTACTCTACTTCATATGGCGTTGCTACTCCGTATGGACTTCCCGTTGCCCAAAAATCCGCTATCTGCTGTGCCGTTCGTCCCTCTACCTGATGCGCCAGATACCAACGGTAAAATTGAATCCCTGTTTCTGCAATTTGAAACGACTGCTCTCTGGCATGCACCTTGAGTGCATACTGCGTTTGCCCAATAATAAATGTCACAATGGAACTGAGAAGAATAGCCACCATAGTCATAACGACGAGTCCGTAGGCGAGAGCCGAAGCCTTCACTGTATATGTTTGCTTCATACCCTTACTCATAATTATGTAGGTTGCGAAGATCAACAAATGATTCAATATTGATATTGTTTGGAGCATTGATAGGATCAATGTTTACCAAAAGATGTACTCGAACAAGCTGGATACTCGCTATACTCGCCGGTGTCGTAAGAGGATTTGTGGTCGTGTCTCCAGGATAATCATCATTATAATAATAGAAAACAGGATCATCACTTTCGTTCACTACATAATTCGTCATAACCGTTACTGTTTCAACTCCAGTATATGTAGGAGGTTGCACTGAAGTATCTGGTTCGGTAATACCGATTTTCATTTGATCATTTGGTTGATCCAAGAAATAACGCACCTTCTCGGTAACCCCGTCATCATCCGCATCTGCATAAATAGTCAGACTAAAATCATCTGCTGCGTCAATAGGATAGTCCCCATTGTCAGCCTGCTTCACACCGCGCAGTTGAATAACGATCTGATTCGTGGCACGAGAAGCAGCGGCCGAAGCCATCCCTGCTTCAAGGATAAAGCCGTTCGTTGCCCACACCTTCGTAAAGAGATAGGTAAATCCCTGCATCGCAATCATCATAACCGCAATGGCTACGAGTGTTTCTATAAGGGTCATTGCCTTGAAGGAGCGTTTGATACGCATACGCTTAGTTTGCAGTCATTTGAATATTCGCAACCTGGAGAGCGCCACTCACATCAACCGTATCACTCTCACTTCCATACCCGCTCGCCGTCACAGCAAGATCGTACGTTCCGGCCGTAAGCTCTGGCAACGCTTCTGGAAAATAGGCATACCCATACTGATCCGTTGTAACAGTTGCATCGTATACTAAAGTGGCATTGGAAAGCTGGACACTCGCACCAGAAACAGGGCTTCCATCCGCTTGATTTGTCACCTCTACTTTCACCGACCCAATATTCTTATCCAAAAGAACCGCATGCAAAGTAGTGGTTGACCCAGGAGCAGCATCATAGATGGTATTCGTCGTTCCTTCTGGAGAAAGCTTGTAAAAAGAATAATCCGTCACGCCAGAACCAAGGGCAAAGGTATATTGTCCATAGCTTTCATTAGTATACGACTCCTGTCCCGAGGAATCGGTAGATCCCGTCTGACTGAAACCGTAGACTAAAGAACTATCGCTTGGATCCGTACCAAGCACTCGTCCCCCATTGAGCGAAAAACTTATACTCGGAATAGCGGTTCCAAAAGGATCTTCGGTTTGGAGAGTGATATCTGCATCCTGATCCATAACGATCGTTTTTTGATTTAAAACATTCGCTACCACAGAGGCATGGACATCCACTGGATTATAGGCGGTCGTCGGATAGGACGGGAACGTACTGGCCCCAAAATAGCTATTCTTGCTAACAGTAATAACGTAGGCTTCGGTGCCTGCTGGGGCTCCGGGAAGGGTAAGGTTTCCAGTTGAGTCCGTCATTCCGGTTGTATCAACACCTGCAGCTGAGTTCACAATATGCACACTTGCACCACTCACTCCACTTCCGGTGGCATCCAAAACATTTATCGACAACACCCCTCCA
This sequence comes from Patescibacteria group bacterium, assembly GCA_038062975.1. GTDB lineage: Bacteria > Patescibacteriota > Minisyncoccia > Moranbacterales > UBA1568 > UBA1568. The sequence continues at coordinate 6,312 of JBBTWC010000017.1, forward strand.
CCACTCGAAGCTTCTATTCCGTTCGGAGAAAAGTTTCCAAACAAAACCACCTGCTGATCAGCTCCTTCATCACCCCAACTTACGGTTATACGAACACGCTTGTAGTCTGTTGGAATAGTATCGCTCGGGGTTTGACCATCAAATGCATCATCAACGTATTGAACGAATGTATAGACATTGTAACTATGCGTATTCACACTCACCGTCTCATCTTCTAGAAGGTCTCCCGCAGGGATACCGTACACCCAAGCCGACCCATTCCAATGCTTCGTTCCAATAGTGTCATAGTCGACACTCCGCACGATTTCCATTTTTTGGTTTGCTAAAGCCGTGGCCCCCAAACGGTTCTTCGACTCGATAATAAGTCGTGTCCCAGCAAAATAAACCTGAAAGAAAATAGCCGAGACAATAGCAAAAATAAACAACAATACCAAAGACTCCACCAAAGTGAATCCTTTCAAGACCCTGACGTTTTTATTTTTCTTTTGCATTTTTCTTTTTCTTTCAAAATTCTCCGCTTTGAAAAAAGTTCGAAACAGAATCAAAGCCAAGGAGAAGCACTAAAAAATATCTACTTGATATTCTCCAAAACGCTATACATTGGCTGCAGCATAGCTACCGCAAAAAATCCCACACCTCCACCAATAAAGAGCATGAGGATTGGCTCAATAATAGACGACATATTCTTGGTAATCTGAGAGACCTCTTCTTCGTAAAATTCAGCCAAACGTTGCAATACCATTTCTGTTTTTCCTGTCTCCTCACCTACTTCAATAATCTGTGGGACAAGAATAGGAAAGAGCTTTGGATAGCGTCCAATAACCTTGGAAAGCTCAACACCCTTTTGAATCTCTGAAATAGCTTCTTGTAATGCCTCTCGATAATGCACATTTCCGAGTGTCTTTGAAACGATAGTAAGAGCGGTTACTACGGAGATACCACTTTTCAAAAGTGAGCTGTAAATACGAGCAAAACGAGCACAGTTCACCTTGATAACAATATTCCCCACAATAGGGAGTCGAATATAAATAAAGGCCAAAATTCGCTTTCCGATAGGTGTTGATGCAAATACCTTTCCACCAACAATAACAATAAAAGCAAAAGCAAAGCTAAATACTGGATGCTGTCGCAAGGCATCACTCATTCCAATAATAAACTGAGTGGTTGCTGGAAGCTCGACGTCCATGTCCTGAAAAACACTCGTAATTTTTGGAAGAATATAGAGCAACATCAAAAGCCCAATACCAATCATGGCGACTACGATTACCAATGGGTAAATCAAAGCGCCTCGTACCTTACTCAAAAGATCATTTTCTTTCTCCAATTGTGTTGCCAGAATATCCAACACGTCTTCCAGGTTTCCGGAAATTTCTCCCACGGAAATCATGTTTGTAAATAACTCACTGAAAACAGCTGGATAGCGCGCCAGTCCTTCAGAAAGAGATTTTCCACCCTGAATGTCCTCATACACGGACTTGAGTATTTTCTGAAACGTGCGGTTCCGCGTCTGAACAGACAAATTGCTAATAGCGCGCGAAATCGTCAAACCAGAAGAAACCATAACAGCCAGGTTTCTCGTAAAAACCATCTTTTCTTTCAGAGGCACAGACTGAAAATGATCCAAGAATTTAATCTTCAACCCATCACTCGCCTCTTCAATTTCTTTATGTGAAGTGAGAAGATAGCCCTTGCTTCGCAAATCTTGCGCCAAGAACTTCTCGTCCTTTGCTTCCAGTTCGCCACCCATAGTCTCGCCCGTCGAACTGTTTTTTGCAGTATACAAAAATTTCGGCATATTCCGATGTGTTTGTTTTGTTTTTCTTTTAAAATTATACCACGCTTTCCTCTCGTTCAATAGCACATTTAGGCAGAGAAGCGCTCTTTAAATTTCTCAAAAACACGCGGACCTCTCGGGTGCGGTAAAAAGATAAGAGCTCGGTCCGTAGCCTCAATAAGACTCCCTTCCAAACGCGTATTTGGATTACGTTCAATTTTGACCTGCTGCCAAGAACGGAGCCAACTCTCCAAAGAAAAAAAATCAAACAACTTTTCTAAAAGAGACTGCACGAAAGAAGTAAATCGATTCGGCGCCACCAGAAACCGATTCGAAAGGCTCGCTGGAAGCATATTGGGCTTATACTTTTGGATCCACGTGTTTGCCAATTCAAATTTCTGAAACATCTTCGCATTCAGAAGCGGTATGATAAAACGATATTCGTGTGCGGAGTACAGATCCTTTGTGCCAATCTCTAGGTTTTCATCCGTCACAAAATAATTAAGGCAAGCCCGATCCACAATCTTCCTTCCGTGGCGTCGTTTTCCAATAAGATGCAAAAATCCTGTCAAAAGCGTTCTACCGATCCAAATACGCCCAGAAGCCAGAACAACAAACATATCCCAATCACTCTTTACGCTCCCGTGCTTCATAGCCAAACTCCCAGTTGCCCCTACCATACGTACGTAGGGTACGCAGGCAATCAGTCGTGCGAGACGCTTCATGCCTTTCAGTTTCTGAACGGAAATTTTTTCCTTTTGGATGCGCTCTTGTATCAATACCTCTCTCCCGGGAAGAGTATAGAATCCATTCTTCTCTACCAGTTTTCCAGAAAGCAACACGGAGGGAAGCGCTGCCTCGACGGCGTCCAAGGAACAAGCGGTATTATGCCCTACCGTGTCTCTGTCATATGAAATCAAATGCTTCCAAATCTCGAAACTGGTCACCGGAAAATCCAATACATCATAGTACGTCACAGTGGCCAGGATATTTTTTCCCAACACGTATGCCATAGGTATTGCTTACGGAAGGTATTTAGCAGTAAAGCTTTTCTTACACGTTTTGAGTTTCAGTGGTGGCCCAGCAAAAACAAGTTCTCCTCCTTTTTCACCACCTTCAGGTCCAAGTTCCAGTACCCAATCGGAAGAAGCAATGACATCAATATTATGTTCTACCACGAGTACCGTATTTCCCTTGTCTACCAAGGCTTCCAGTACTTCCAAGAGCCTGCGCACATCTTCAAAGTGCAAACCAATCGTTGGTTCATCAAGGATATAGAGCGTCTTGCCAGTTGATTTTCTCGCAAGCTCGGTCGCAAGCTTGATACGTTGAGCTTCACCACCAGAAAGATTCGTTGCACTCTGCCCCAGAACCAAGTATCCAAGACCCACTTCTTCAAGTACTCGAAGCTTCTCTTCAATCAGTGGTTGATCCAAGAAAAATCTCCGAGCATCGGTTACCGTCATTTGGAGTACCTGAGAAATATTCACTCCACGATACTCAATAGAGAGTGTCTTCGCATTGTAGCGAGTTCCCTGACAGACTTCACACGGCACATACACATCTGGTAACAGGTACATTTCAATCTTCTTCAGTCCCCCACCCTGACAAGCCTCGCACCGTCCACCACGCATATTAAAAGAAAAATGACTGGCAGAATATTTGTCACGCTCTGCCTCTGGAGTTTCAGCAAACAAATCACGAATAAGACTAAAGACACCCGTATAGGTTGCTGCATTAGATCGTGGTGTACGCCCAATCGGATCCTGCGTCACAGTAATCACTTTATCAATATTGGAAAGACCTTCAATTTTCTTGTGCTCCCCTGGTTCCGCTTTGGCATGATAAAAATGCTTCGAAAGAGCTCGCGAAAGAATATCGTGCACCAAAGATGATTTTCCTGATCCCGAAACACCTGAGACAGCAACCAGCATTCCGAGGGGAATTTCTACATCAACGTTTTTCAAATTATGCTCTTTAGCACCTGTAATCTTGATCACTTCACCACTCATCTTGCGTGCCTTTTTCTTTTCAGAAACAGAACGTTTTCCAGAAAGGTACTGTCCCGTCAAAAGCTTGGACTTCATAAGTTCCGAAGAAGTACCCGCGAAAATAACTTCGCCACCTTCCACGCCAGCACCCGGACCCATATCAATAACGTAGTCTGCTTTACGCATGATAGCCACATCGTGTTCTACGATCACGAGCGAATTGTTTCCAGCTCGCAAATCTTCCAATGCATGAATTAATTTTTCAGTATCACGACTATGCAGTCCTACCGAAGGCTCATCGAGAACATAAATAATACCCGAAAGACCAGACTTCATCTGAACAGACAGTCGTATACGTTGAGCCTCTCCTCCCGAAAGCGTATCTGCTCCACGGCAAATCTCCAGATACCCAAGACCTACCTTTTCCACAGCCTGCAATCGTGTTTCCATTTCTCGAAACAAAGGCTCGATCATTTCACGATCTCCTTTTTTCAAAAGTGTATCACGCAATTTTGGAAGAGCGAGCAAAAGTTTTTCTACACTCTGAATAACCAAATCATTAATCGAAACATTTCCTACCTTTACCGCTAAACTTTCTGGCTTCAAACGTTTTCCAAGACAGGCTGGACACACCTGGGTCAGCATATAGGCCTCAATCTCTGCACGCAGGTGCTCAGACTTTGTTTCTTTATACTTGCGTTCCAACAAAGCGATCACTCCTGGGAAGTCACTACTTTTTTCATCTGTCTTTTGTGACAAGCTCTCATTTCCCTCTCCAAACAAAATAGCATCCAGCTGCTTCTTCGAAAGTTTCTTGATTGGAGTATCCAACGTAAAGCGCATTTTCTTTCCAAGCTCACGAAGCATCTGCATTGGTCCATTCCCATTGGATCGATCGCTATTCATTTTGCTCCACGGACGAATAGCTCCTTCCGCGAGAGCCAGATTTTTATTGGGAATAACCAACACTGGGTCAAACTCAAGTGTCACTCCAAGACCAGAACACTTTTTACAAGCACCCTCTGGACTATTGAAAGAAAAATGACTTGGTGTCGGCTCTGGGAGACGAATATCGCAGTGTTCGCAGTGATATTCTTCGTTATAATCCCACTCTTCACCACTGCCATTAATCCGTAACGTGAGCGCTCCTTGTCCAACATGAAATGCGGTCTGCAAAGAATCCAAAATACGCTCTTTATCAGGACGATCTTTAGAAAGCACGAGGCGATCAACGACTACACCGAGCGTTTCATTTGGTTCATCACTCGCCCCAGAAAGTGCTTCTGCAATTGGTTGAATCTCGCCATTTAAAACAACTCGTGGATAGCCCCAAGTGCTGATAAGTGAAAGAGCATCTTTTTCGGTCTTGCCGACTAACTGAGGATGATACGCAACAAACACAAGCGGAGTCTCATCAGGAAGCGTCAAAATTTCATCCAAGATTTGGCGCACTCCTTTGCGCGAAAGTGTTTCACCGCAATTCGGACAATGTGGAACACCAAGCTTGGCGTACAACACACGCAAGAAATCGTACACTTCAGTCATGGTGCCCACCGTTGAACGCGGACTACGTGATACGCTTTTCTGATCAATAGAAATAGCCGGGGAAAGATTGTGAATCGCATCGACATCCGGCTTATCAAAACCATCAAGAAAATTGCGCGCATACGAAGAAAGCGACTCAACATAGCGCCGATTCGCTTCCGCAAAAAGAGTATCAAAAGCTAAAGATGATTTTCCTGATCCCGAGAGCCCGGTTATAACGACGAGGGAATTTCGTGGGATATCAACATCCACGTTTTTCAAATTGTTTACTCGTGCACCCCGAATTTCTATGACCGATTTTTTTTCTGGCATACCCCGTAAAGCTCGTAAGAAAAAAGTAAACAGTTGTCTCCCAGCATACACCCTTTTTCAGCGACTGTAAATACAGAGGTATCTGTGGATAACCCAAGGGGTATTATGCAGATAGAAATTCCTTCCCCCGACGCTTGCGATGGAACGTAATAGCAAAGCGATGCGCTTCATTGTTCGCCAAAAGGATCTCTCGCTTAAAACGTTCTCTGAGCGCCTCCGGACCAATGAGGCGTTCCGGTTGATGGCGTTCATTTTTCACCACACCAATAATAGGAATGGTGAGTTCTGATCCCAAAAGCGCCTGTTCGGCCACACCAAACTGAAGTTTGGCACCATCCACCACAATAAGTTCTGGCAGTGTCCACTCCGGATGCTGCAACCGACGTTTCAAAATTTCATCGAGCGCAGAAAGATCATTACCATTATGTTCACCGCGCAGTTTAAACTGTCGATACTCACTCGGATTTGGTCGACCATTTTCTACTACCGTCATCACACCCACACTTGCTGATCCACCAAGATGCGCTACATCATAGGCTTCGATTCGATGTCGCGAGAGTTCACGAATATCATCCTTAATAAGCGCCATATCCTGAATGTGCTGAATACCAAACAGTGTTCCTTTTATTTCAGAAGCCCGTTCAAAGTACTGTCCCTTCGCAGCTGCTTTCATCTCTTTTGTCAGCTGTCGTACCAATGCGCTCTTTCTTCCTTCAAAAAACAATCGGATATGATTAATAGAACGCGCATAGCCTTTAGCCGATACTTCCGCCATACACACCCCTGGACACAGTCCAATCTGCGCCGAAAAACAAGGTTTTGCTTTCGTCTTTTGTTTCTCGGATAACTCTTCGTATGGCGTACATTTATCCCGAAAAGGAAAGAGTTTCCGTACAATCTTGAGCGCTTCTTTCAGCCCGCTCCCCGAAGGAAACGGTCCATACATATACTTCACCGGAAATGAAAACTTCCCCTGCTCAATATCTCTTCCCCGCACAATCAACACTCGAGGATAGGTTTCCTTTGTAATAACAATCTGATTGTAACTCTTGTCGTCTTTGGCATCAGAATTATGTATTGGTTGATGCTTCTTGATAAGCTCTGATTCCAACAAGAGAGCTTCCAATACGGAATCCGTTTTCCGGTATCCAATAAAAGTAATCTTTCCCATCATGAGCTCGATCTTGGGCCCACGAGTTGTTGCGATATCTTGGATAAAATAACTCTTCACTCGATCCCGAAGAGAGGTTGCCTTTCCGATATACAAAATACTTTTCTGTTCATCCAAGAAAAAATACACTCCCGGAGTTTCCGGCAATGGATTCTTTTTCAGAAATGATTTTAGGCTCACAGCCTTTTCCCACTCAAACGCCATATCAATAACTCTTTTGATACTTCTATTGAATCAGCTCAGGTACGGAAATGCAATTATACTCTTGACTTTTATGGTAAAAAGATGTATAATGCATATTAAGTACCTTGACTACCTGTTTTCATCCCCCAGCCTAGGGAGGGCTTTATGCCCCACAAAGAGCTTGAACTTGTCTGCGAAGAAGTTGTCGCGAGCCTCCGTTCCGATACGAACGAAACGTTCGACTTCTACACCCTCTTCGCGAAAGTCGCCCACAGTCATGGCATCTTCCATGGCACCGACAGACAGCGCTACAACTCCTACTTCAGACAGGCCAAGAAAGCCTGTAAAAAGGCTCTCGGCGATCTACGGATGAAGCGAGCGCTCATCAAGAAAGAGCAACGCCCAGCATTCTCCATCTCTCCTGAGCGGGCCTACGCCATCAATCAGCGCATGAGCGGCGAACGGGACGACTAAGAACAACAAGGTCCAAAGGACCAAAGGAAAAGCGTCGACGCGAACACGTGTCTGGCGCTTTTTTCTTTTGTAATAAAAAAGGAGATAGGCTACATTGAGCTTCTCTCCAGTTGCGCCAATTTTCGGCGTCTTTCTCAAATCTATACTGCTCTTCTTCTGAGAGCTTTCTTATTCTTTCCCCCTCGAAATGTTCGAGGTGTCGGCGCTAGTGCCGGAGCCTCTTCTTCGGAGGCAGGCTTTCGGCCGACTCTTTCACTGCCCGCTTATAGGCCGTCTTGACCAACTGGTCACGGGCGTTCTTGCGGTAGGTCTTGAAGGTGATCCGGCCGTTGTGCGCCTGAGCGGCGGCGAGGTCGGAAAGGAACGACGAGTCCACCGGAAAGACCTTGTGCGGCTTGCCGTAGTTGTCGAGGAGCCGAACACGGTGGTCCGTCTCTTCGTCATCCTTGGCGGCCGGCAGGTTCTTCTTGATCCACTCGTAGGCGGCATCGCTCGTCCCCTTGACGAACCAGTTGTCGAGCGCCGAGACCAGACTCAGGTGAGCCCGGGGACGACGATCTTCTTGGCTCGGGCCACGATCACGCACCCGCAGAGCGGAATTTTGTACCTGCATTTCTAATAACCCCTTGTTTTGCTTGCAGAGAATACAAAAAGCGTCCGAAAACGCCTCCTGAGAATACCCGAAAGAGTACCCTCTGTCAATGTTTTATGGCCTAATAAAAGGTTCGAGGGAGAGGCGCCGTTGGCACCCCTCCCTTCTGTCGCTTCCTCTTTCGCTGATCTTTGTCAGCTTTCTTCTTGTGGTCAACTACTGGTTGCAGCCGCAGGCCTGCTGGTAGGACTTCGGAATGATCGCTCCTCCGGGATGTTCTTCCCGAAAGATTTCGAACCGAATTTCTGCGTGAGCCTGATGAGCCCTGCAGAGTTCGGTCATACGCGAATCCATCAGACGATAGGCCCGATATTCTCCGCCAGCCTTGTCCCTCTTGGTAACCCGGATATCTTCGCCGGGCTTTTCCTTCAGGTGACTACGCAGCCAAATAGTAGCGGCGTCGCTCTGCGGAACGACGAACCACGCGAGCTCGGGCGCAACCGCGAGCTTGGCCCGTTTCTGCTTAGCCTTGGATCCAGGAGCCCCCTGGGTGCGAAGCGAAGCAGTGTTTGTACCACCCTTACGCGCAACTTGGAATTTCATTTTGCCCTCGCTTATTTCCAAGATTTCTAATACGCATTCCGGATGGAGTTCCTAGACACTTCACACCTGTCTAGGAACCCCGGGTGTTAAGAGCGCCACAGTGCGCGATCATGCGCCAGGCACTCAAAAGGGAAAAGTCTTTCTTACCTCAGGGTCCCTCGAGTCCTCAGGTAAGCGCGTGCCGTTTTCGACATCGCGAAGAATTGATGGCGAAGATCAGACTTCGATCAATCACCGTGATACCCATCACAAACCCCTATTCTAAGTTACTCCGAGAAGCCAAACTTCGGCTTCACCCCTATCCTACTCCCAGAGACAAAACTGTCAAACCTCTTATTTTCCAAACCGACTATGAAAAAAGCTACTCGTACGTTCCATAAAAATTGGCCACTGCGAAGCAAATTCGTGTCCTTCTCCTTGGTACACAAAGTATTCAACATTCTTTCCTTTAGACTGCAGAAGCTCATAGGTTTCTTGTGACCATTCGATCGGTACATCCTCATCTCGTGTGCCATGATGAATCTGAACCGCTTGATTAATACGATCTACATACGCAGTCGCAGAAATTGCGTTCCAGAAATCCGGATTTTCTTCAGGAGCACCGTAGATCCGTCGTATTTGCTCTTCTGTCTCCGGTCGCTCTTTCATCCAGCGCTCATAGCTGTCCCGGTAATCCATGCTCACAGGCGCATACAACACAAAACCTTTTACCAAATCCGGAAAAGTCACCATAATTGTCTCAGCAATTCCACCTCCCATAGAGTGTCCCATGATTCCAATATTTTCTTTATCTATATATTCAAGCGAAGAACCTCGAAGAGCATAGATAGCGTTTACAACGTCTTCTACATATCCGAGCCTCTCTTCGAGAGGGTCTTCATCGGTCTTGGTTGATTGCGCATGATTACGATAGTCGGGATGAAAAACAACGAAACCTTGTTTCGCAAGATAATCCTGCTCCCTACGCAGCCCTCGGCCGTTGGTATAAATGCTTGTATCAATATGTCCATGAGCAAGAATAAGTACAGGAAACCCTCCCTCTGGAGGCGTACTTGTCGGCACATTCATAATCCCAGAAAGAGTAAGTTCTCCACCTGTATAGGTAACGTAGTAACGAGTATAGGATGTATTTTTCTCCTGAACCTCACCAAATACAAGGTCGCGCCCGTCAAACTTCTTTACCGCTAGAAGTCGAAGGGTAAATGACGGAACCTCACCATTCTTCATCGCTCCAGTGATAGTATCTTCTGTCTTTTCCGAAACTTCATCCTTCACTGTCTGCTTCCCTATATCTAAGTTTTTATCAAAATTCATCTCACTTTTCGGAGTTTTCTGATCTCGCATCAGAAATAATCCAACTGAAAGGAAAACGAAAAGGAACAATACTCCAACAATGATTGTCTGTTGCTTATTCATATATCCTTTATACAGGAATATTTATCCAGTAAGTTTTGCAATCCATTTCACACCAAGAGACACGAGCGCTGTGGCTGATGTTCCCCAGAAAATATCTACTAAAAGAAAACGAAGGGTCCACCCAGAAAGCGTTGCCATATTGGTCAAGTCATACACCGCATACGAAACAAATCCCAAGAGCGCTCCGTACAAAAGAGCCTGTGGCAATGAGTGAGCTTGTGGTAAAACAAAGATCATCACCCCAATCGCCAGAACCACATACGTGAGGACTCCAGCCCACAAACGTATATTCCAGGAACCATCAGGGTGGAGACGAAGGATTGATCCAAGCTCTGCCTTAAAAAAACTCCCCATAAAACTAAACCAAAAAAGATCGAGGAGGATAAAAAGTACAAAGGCTGCTAAAAAAAGAATCATCGTTTTCATAGTCTTATATTTACTTTTTACGCTTCTGATACTTCTTCCACCATGATGGATATTCACCAAAGCGAAAACAAAGAAGATCAAACAAAGCCAGTATCGTAATCATCCAAGGAGCAAGCGCGATAAGAGTGTCCGTTGCAGAATGTGACCGACTTTCAAAAAAGAAAAAGAGTGAGACCAAAAGAGCGCCGAGTAAAAACGTCGCGATCACACCGGCAAGCGACGCCGGATAATAGCAAGCAAAATAGTTCCAAAAACGCAGTGGTCGAAACCAGTATTTCATATAAATTCCTTTTTCTGCATTATACAACAGAAAAAAGTGGAGTATTTCAAATATGCTATACTATTATCGAAAGCCTTCAGAACGGCGATGATGGTAGTTCACCCTGAGTGAACACCTACCTGGAACCCACCTGGATATTCAGGGAAAAAAATGAAAAATTTTTTCCGACACTATCATTTTAGGGATCCAAATACATTCGCCTGCATTGAGGGCTTTCTTTATACAAAAAAACTCTCTACAAAAAATCTCCAAACCCGAAAGGGTCTTTTTTTATACATTCTTTATACAAAAGTAACATAATTTCTCGATCGAGAAATTATGTTACTTTCTTTTTTAGGTAAAGAAAAGAGCGGGCCTGATGTTTCAGGTCACCGCTCTCGCAGGTTTGTTGATTCGGCGCATTCGCGCTCTTTTCAAAGAAGGGCTTTACGCCTTGTCGTGGTACAAGACGTGATTGGAATACACAGCCGGGAAAAAGAAGATCTCGTGCTCCCAGATCAGCGAATCTTCGGCGGTGCAGTCCTGACTCGTAAAGCCATAACGGCCGATCAGGATGAGGAAGTCTTCGAGGTTCAACCTCTCTACATCACCAGACGGCATTCTCGCGAACTGATCGGTCACGAAAACAGTCGGCGGGTCGCCTTGAGCGATACTCCGCGCGAGCACATCTTCGAACTCGACCAGATTGGTGCAGAAATCGATTTGCGTGTCTGGAAGCCTTTCATCGACCTCAACCAGGAAATGCATCCTGGCCTCTCCATAGCAACCGCGACCGGTATGCCAATGCGGGAGACCAAACAAGAACAACATACGTACCCTCTTCGTCATCAAGTACCTTCCCTCTTCTATATTTTGTCAACGAAACTAGGCTCTTATGGTGACACGAAATGATTAAAAAGTCAATACAAAAAACACCTCCCTCGAAAGGAAGGTGTTTCTTAAAAGACGAGAGACTACGCGCGTGAAACGTTTGTAGCTGCAGGTCCTTTGTCACCGTTGACAACTTCGAAAGTGACTGCGTCACCTTGCTGAAGTTCATCAAACTGGACGCCGTTCAATTCTGAAGAATGAAAGAAGAGATCCTTCTCCTCACCCTCACGAGAAATGAAACCAAAGTGCTTCTCGCGGACGAGAGTCTTGATTGTTCCGTTCATAATGAATGTGTGCTTGTCTAATTACTTTGCGAAACTCGACTACTTTTCCGCGTTACCAACATTCGTAGTATAAACTACTTTCCCGATTTCTCCTAATTTTAAGCCTTTCTCTCCTCTCCTAACCCCAGTTTCTTGATCCGAGAGCTAATAGCCCCTCGCTTTCGGCCAAAGACCGCCATAAGACTCTTTACTGGTGTTTTCGTCCGATACAGTCGAATCAGTTCCATATCTTCTGCTTCAGTCCACTTTTGATAGGCTTTTGGCGCAACAGGATCAGCTCCTTTTTTCTCAGTACCGCCAGAAATAATGATAAAGTTGCGGAAAAGCTCAGCCAGTCTCTCTTTGGGCATCGCCTCATAGCGTGCCTCGGCATGAAGCGAGAGATTTCGGAACTCTTCATCTTTTACTGATACTTCTGGATGTACCTCCAAGGCACGCTGATTCATTCCCAAAAGATGTACACCAGATAAACTCCGCACCCGAGAAAGTGCTACATATCCTTGGCCGTATTCAAACGCTTGCGACAAATCAATAACTGCGGCATCCAAACTCACCCCCTGACTCTTGTGAATAGTCATCGCCCACGCCAATCGCAGTGGCAACTGAGTAACCTTGGCTACCACTTCATCGCCTTCAGCGATCGTCCACTCCATAGGCTCAGCGGTAATACGCTTCCCACTCTTTGTTTCAACAATAGGATACTTTCGTCCTTCTTCAAATCCAACTACTACTCCAAGGGTTCCATTTACAAAGCCCTCGCTCGGATTATTTTTGGTAAACATAACCGCTGCACCTTCCTTCAGCTCCAGCGCCTCAGGTGAAAGGCATCCTCGTTTCAACGCATCCGTCAAAACCTCTGGTCCACGACGAGCCATGACAAAGGAACGCTGTTTCCCAGGAAGTCGCTTCAGTTCAGTTGCATTGATAGCATCGACATCTACATTCTTTGGAAACAACCTCGTCGTATCATCCGGGAGCTCTTCTTTGGTTACCAAGCGCTCGCGAATTGTTTCAAAATGATCTTCATCACAAGCGCTCTTACGGATAGCAGTCAGCACTTCCAAGAATCGACTATCATCTTGGCGATACTGTTCAGAAAGATAGCAAACGGTCGGCGAAAGAGACTGCCAGGCTTCAGAATCAAAAGCAAACTGTACCGGTCGACCCTGAGAGGCTACCGGCGGAAGCTGAAAAAAGTCTCCCACCAAAATAACCTGTAGACCTCCAAAAGGTAACGTTGCTTTTCGTACTTTCCGACAAACCCGTTCCACGAGTGAAAGCACGTTGCCATCAAGCATCGATATTTCGTCGATAATAAGCACTTTCGCTTTTTTGATACGTTTTGCCACAAAAGAATTTTCTCCCAAATGCTTCAAATCATCTTCACTCAGCTCGCTCGCAATACCAATACCACTCCACGAATGAATCGTCATGCCCCCGATATGTGTCGCCGCAATACCCGTGGATGCAGTCACCGCAAAATCAATCTTCTGTTCACGAAGATATTCAGTATAACGATTAATAGTATGTGTCTTTCCAGAACCAGCTTCACCGGTCAGAAAAACACTGGCACCCGTTTTCAATATAACGAGCGCTTGATCTTGAGTCATTGCGGTCTATGTCTATGAATGTATGAGAGCGAGTTTTTGAGCTCGCGTGAGACGCTTTATCCTCGCCTCTTCCTTAGAAGCCAGGGAACGCGTCTGATACTCTCTTGAGTATACCAAAACCGCTGGCGTCCGTCCCCGGACGTATTTTGCTCCTAAGGCAGATGCGTTATGCTCCCCCACGCGTCTCTCAAGATCAGTGGTAATTCCCGTATACAACGTATCATCAGCACAACGGAGAATATAGACAAAATACATAGATTCTATTTATCTTTCCAATTCCACCACTTCAACTTCTCTGGGTCGTGCTTCTTGTGTTCCACAAAGTACACAGCACCACGGAAGACGTACAGCATACAACGATCAATATGTTGCCCGCGCAATTTGCACAGCTTATCATACAACTTCTCAGGATTCTTTCCCTTCAGACAGCTTGGTCGATCAATCCCCAGGTCTCGCAAATCCTGCGCGATACTTTTTCCAACACCCGGGATACTTTGTAATCCTCGTTCTTCTTTTTTCATACTACAGAATGCGAAACGTTACACTTACTACATCGCCATCAAATATTCCCTCAGCTTTGCGTACAGCAGCCTTCAGAGCAATCAAATACTTTTTCTCTTTAGTCGGAAACAGTGTTGTCTTCCAGGTAGTTTTCCTAACCGTTACTTCTACTGGGACATATCGAAACCCTACTGTCTTTACCACATTCTTTCGTACCTCCTCTGCCATCTTAGAATCCACATACACAAAATACCAGCTTGCCGGCTCTACCGTATATTTCCATACCTTTCCCCTGAGTTTGAAAATCTTCTTTACAGCCATACTCGTATTATAAAATTTCAAATACCTTCTTTTTCCCAGTCGCACCAGAACGTAGTACTATCTGCGACTTCGGAATTTTCAAAAACCGAGAAAGAATTTTGATGAGCGCAATATTTGCTTTCCCCTCTACTGGAGATGCCTTTACGGAAACTACAAAATGCGTCTCGTCTATCTTTTGCACAGCTTCTTCGCGTGCGTTCGTCTTAGCGGTTACGAAAATTCTCATATATTTCACACAAAGTTCCTAAGAAAAGCATAGCACAGCTCGTTTCTGGGTAAAAAAAGACGACCACTTAGAGGCGGGTCGTAAAAGCTTCAGTTGAAGCGGCCTTGGGAAAATAGTTCACGAGTAGAGTGGGTCGAGCGGATGCCGGACTTTATATTTGTAAACGGTGTAACCAGAAAGCGTGTCCAGACCGATCGGAAGAACTTCTTGTTCTATAAACTCAAATCCGTATCCGCCATGCATCATCCGCTTGAAGTCATCCGAAAAGATCGGCTGAACCTCGCCTTCTCGCCACGCATGGCCATCGGAAACGAAGACTTGCGGAGGTTCTCCGAGACAAATCATTTGCGTAAGCATGTTCATAAAGCCAAAAAACTCAGGAGTGGCCTTAACATCTGATCCGTGAGGCAGGCTTTGGTGCATGACGCTCGCAAAAGCCTCTCTCGCCTCGTCACTCCTCCACAACGGCAGGCCGAGGAGGCAAAAAGCGCGAACAGGGATTATCATCTCACCTCCTCCTTTTCTTTGGTGCGTGTGAAGTTAGACTCTCTGCCCAGTCAGCCCACGCCGAAGGCGCGAGAAAAATCCAGGCCCTGTTGGTTTGCAGTACGCCGTGTTCGGAACAACGGCAAAGTAGCCAAGTGATCCAAACATGAAAAAGTCGGGAAAGGACCTCTCTCCGGGTTGCACGGCGATTTGCATTTCCTGAAGCGCCAGAATCTCCGTCTCTTCGAAAATGAGCTCGAGAGTCTTGCGCGACAGGATACTCGAATAGTCGTAGTCAAACAGCACAAAGTCCGTCACGAAAAATTTCGGGATAATGCCTTGGGTAATATCTTCCGCTAGGACCGAGTCGATCGCCGGCATCTGCCGAACGAAAACCGGGGCGATACTTTGCCCGAGGTGCTTCTCCAGAAATCCACGGAGTTGAATCCGTAGCTCCCGGCTCTGCCATGCATCATCCCCCAAAAGGCAGATGACGCGGAGTGGCGCTTGGCCACTTTGTACCGTTTCCATCTGCCTTTCTCCATCTCGGGGTTGTTAAGCAACAATATATCAAGATGTCACAAAAAAAGACCCTCGTCAAAGCCTAAGCCAAAAAGAGGGAAATCACGTACAAAGTGGCTATATTTTGAAGAATCACCACGGGAATACCAACAATGAAATACCATTTCCGTGTCTTGTGCCGAAAGGCCAGCATCCCCAGATACACCCCAATACTTCCAAACATCACCGCCATGAAAAAAAGCATTCCTTCGGATATCCGCTCCGCTCCCGCTACCCGTGACCGAGACTTATCCCACAACATTACCAAAAACGTTGCAAGATTAATTGCAAGAAAAATAGCTAGTAAAATAATCTGGATATTCATACTAAAATAAAATTTAGCATTAGCATCAATAAGCACCATTCTTTACTTATTTTGACTTACTTGCGGGGCTTTTTGATAAAGATTTTTCTGAAAAGAAAAGAATGTTGAACGAATTTCCTCTACGCTACCCAAGGACTGCTCTGCATTTGCAATAGCATGATATTTCAGATTAAGAAGTACCGGGAGCTTCTCTTCTCCTAACTCTTCTACACCCTTCTCTTTATACTTTGACAATATGAAATCCAAAAACTCCTTATTTTCATCATCAGCTCCTTCAAAAATCTTTTCTTTAGTACTTTCTACTCTTTCTTCTCTTGTAACAGTAGGCGTCAAGAAAGAAATGTACGAAAGCACATCCAAGAGATCGCACTGCTCTGCATCAATAACTTTCTGCAATTGCTCCAAATCATTCTTCTGATATCCAGCATCAGCCAATTTATCAAATAATATCTGCCTCTCTACCGGGTCTGACCATATTTTTCGCAGCTCTTCTTCAGAGCTAAAAAACTCTGGCATCACACCTATTAAGTTATCCATAAACTCCTGAATAGACAGAGGCTTACCATCCGCACTCCAAAAAGAGGTTGAAATCATGTGCTGAATTTCTCGTTCTTTTCCGTCTCGTAGTTTAATCTTCAGTCTTTGCGGTCGCTCGACCGGATCCTCTGAAGGTACAGAAATTGGCTTATCAACAATGCCCATAGGTTTGACAGCCTTAGGTTCTCCGGCAACTTCAATCACCTCTGCTGCATCACCATCCCATTCTGGATCAGCAAAGTGATGATAAGCATCCACAAAGTCATAAATGGTAAAATATTCCTTCCCGTCAAACAGTCTTGTGCCGCGCCCAATAATCTGCTTGAACTCAATCATGGAATTCACCAGGCGCATCAGAACTATATTCCGCACATTCCTTGCATCTACACCCGTAGAGAGCTTCTGCGAAGTTGTTAAAATAGTTGGGATAGTCTTTTCGTTGTCCTGAAATTCTCGGAGGTATTCCTCTCCCCTCGCCCCATCGTTTGCTGTCACCCTTACACAGTATTTAGGATTTTTACTTTTACTCATCTGATTAACCAGATCTCGTACCAATGCTGCGTGCCCCTGATTAGCGCAGAAAATAATTGTCTTTTCATCTTGGTTAATATCATCCAATACAATACGAACGCGCTTAGCCTCTCGTTCTGTTATGACAATCGTGCGATTAAAATCACCTTCCTCATATATTTTTCCTTCTTCTACCTCTCCTTCTATAATCTGATCATCGCTAGTATACACATAATCATCCAGTGTAGTCTGAATACGCTTCACTTTGAATGGAGTCAGGAACCCATCATTGACGCCTTGCTTGAGAGAATAAGTATAGACTGGCTCACCAAAATATTTGTAAGTATCTACATTATCTTGCCGCTTTGGAGTGGCTGTGAGACCGAGCTGTACCGCTGGTGAGAAATACTCAAGGATTTTCCGCCAATTCCCCTCATCATTGGCCCCTCCGCGATGACACTCGTCTATAATAATCAGATCAAAAAAATCAGCTGGATATTCACCAAAATACGGCGAACCGTTAGTCCCGCTCATAAAAGTTTGGAAGATGGTGAAAAATACACTCCCGCCCATAGGTACGCTACCAGTCCTACGGATATCAAGTGGGTTGATACGCACTAGAGCATCCTGTGGAAATGAGGAAAATGAATTGAAAGCCTGGTCAGCCAGGATATTGCGGTCAGCCAGGAAAAGTATTCTCGGTCGACGGCTCCCATCTCGATTCAGATTCCAACGTGAATGAAAGAGCTTCCAAACTATCTGAAAAGCCACTGCCGTCTTGCCGGTCCCCGTCGCCATAGTAAGGAGTATCCGATCTTTTTCTTCTGCCACAGCAGAAAGGACATTATTGATAGCAATTTCCTGATAGTAACGCTTACCTATCTCCCCTTCGGGCATGACAGAGGCAAATTTCTCCTTCCATTCATTCTGGTCTGAGTAGGTCTTGCGCCACAGCTCCTCAGGCGTTGGAAATTTCTCTATATCACTCTCCTTGCCACTTTTCATGGACATCTCGTAGATATCTCTGCCATTAGTAGCATAGGTATAGTCAATCTGCAGTTTTTCGGCATAGGCCTTTGCCTGCATCACTCCCTCACTCACCAGCAACCCCTCCTGTTTAGCCTCTATCACGGCCATCTTCTGGTTCTTATAGACAAGAATATAGTCAGCTATTTCTGGTCGTGAGCGAATCCCGCCTGGATTGATCTTGCCATCAGTAATACGAAACTCCCGAAGAACCTTGGATTCCTCGACTTCTCCCCAACCACTAGCCTTGAGCTTAGGGTCTATGTATTCTGCTCGTGTTTCTGCTTCATTCATAGGTTTATCATATTACAGTTCTCCAGCAAAAGCTTTTTGGAGAACGGACTTCTTGAGCTCTTCTAAATCTACCAATTTTTGTTTGTAGATAGCTTCTAGATTTTTAGTTTCAGCGGATAAAGCGTCCAGCTTTTTGACAATGACTTTTTGATCAGGCACTGACGGAAAAGAAATTCTAATACTTCTGATGATAGGCATATTCAGACCACGCCTATCATTACCCGCATCTCCAGTTAATTTCCTTATCTCTTGATAACGACTATTTAGAGCTTGATAGAGATATTCTGGTAGCAGCTCTTCTATTTTTTTAGGATAAATACTAACTAAAGACTGATTACAGGTAGCTTTCACTCTTAACAAAGCTACTGATCCTCTTGTTTTTCCTTGACCATTAAGAGCGATTAAAACAGAATTAATCGGAAGAAATTTAGCATTAGAACTTTCATATCCCTCTTTTGTAATTCTCCCTTCACAATCAAATATCTCTTTCTTGTGAATATCTCCAGAAACAAGCCATTTGATCTTTCCATTTTGAAAATATTCCAAATGACCCCTACTAGGAGTACCTCCTGTCATAAGATCACACACTTCACCTATAGACTTAGAACTCCAATCTTTTTTTGAATCCAGAAAAATACTTTGTGCATACGACTCAAAAAGCTCGCGAGAATTTTTTATTTGCTGTTCAGTAATTCTCTTCAACTCTTCAATCTGAGCAAACTTCTCATCCAAAATCTTTACGGTCCTTTTTTGTTCTGCAAGTAGTGGAATTGGAACTTGAATCTCTTTCAACAATCTATAATGTCTTGCATAACCCAACTGCTTAAAAGTGACACTCTGTAGAAAGTAGAAGAAAAATTTCGAATCAATACCATCTTTTGTTTGTAATATCTTTACTCCATCTGCACCTAAAACAAAATCAAAATCTATATACTTAAGGATCTGCGTGTGATCACCGAAAATTATCACTGGTTTTTTCACCAAGAATAAGTCTCTCTTATCATTCCAATAGCCATTTATAGTCCCTATCTCCTGTGAGACTACTGGGAATTCTCCCGATTCCAAAAAGTTCTTACGCTGAATCTTATTCGTGTAAGTTAGTTTAGTCAAACAGTCCTCAAAATCTCTTAATTGCCAGCTTGTTCTCATATTTTAGATGAATCACTCCCCTGATCTGTTTCTTTGTCTTCGATAAAGCTACTCTTCTCTTCAAGCGCTAAAATTTCCTGATCGAGATTAATACGATCTTCTTCTTTGGGCCAGATATAGTCACCCACCTGTTTCCATATTTCTATGTCAAACTTTTCACTTTTATCTTGAAGATGGTTAAGATAAAATTTATTTATATCGGAGTCACTTGCAATCCAATTAACTTGTTGATTATTAAGCAACGCTGTAACTAAGCCAGCTAATTGTTCATCAGAAAAACTAGCATATTTATTTAGTCTACTGATTATCCCGTGGGTTGATAAAAAGTTTTCAGAATTAATTAAATCTTCTATTAAACTATTTTTCTCTTCTTCTATTTTAAATTCAATTTTAATATCATGTTCGGTAAAAAAACTTGTTAATCTATGATAAAAATAAATTTCACTAGTCTTTTTTTTATGCCACTCATCAACAAGATAGTCTTTCAATTCATCTTTATTTATTGCACTTGAGTAATCACCGTCAGTACTCACTATAATAAAATCACCTTCTTCTGTAACTTCAGCCAATAAACTCTCCCAATTTATTTCATCACCGAAGCTACGGTCTTTCTTCCCTGGAGGACGACCTAATCTATGCCTCTCGACAGCTAAGTGCAGGTATTTATCTGATTCAATTAAAATACTTTTTTCTTTTAATGTTTCAATAACTATATCCGCCTTAAGCTGCTTACTTTGAATATCATTATTAATTGTTTTACTAAGTTTTGATTTCAACCCATTAAGTACCTTCTGAGCCCTATTGATATCAGCATATTCTTTATAACTTTTACAAAAAACTGGCATAGGTACTGCTGATGTGTATTCAGTAAATTTTTTATAAGCCTGACCAAGCCTATTGTCACGATTTTTCATGACTTCGTGTTGAACCTGAGTCGTAAGAAACAATTTAATGTCACCAGAATCAATCAAGTCTGCTAACTTATTTAATTGATCTAAATCTTCATCATGAAAATCATAAAAATTCAGAAGTATATTTGAATCTAAAAAGAGTAATTTCATACCATTTTTTTAATTCCTGTTTGAATTTTTTCAATCTCTTTATCTATCCTTTCCATATCGTTCAAAATCTCCCTCGGACTACGCAAAGCAACTTCTTCCGCTTTATTCGGATTCTTGACTGACAAATCCCAGGTCTTTTCATTAATATTCGCTACATCTACTGACCATGAATTTCCACTTTCTCCCTGAGTTTTCTGTAATTTCACAAATTCCTCTAAGTCTTTCTCATTAAGAGAGTTAGTCTTTCCGAGATTACGCCCTGGATTGAGTTGATAGTACCAGATTTTCTTGGTTGGAATTCCTTTCTCAAAAAAAAGCACTACTGTCTTTACTCCGGCCCCCTGAAAGGCTCCTCCAGGTAAATCTAGTACCGTATACAAATTACAACTCTCCAAAAGCATTTTACGAAGACTCACTGAAGCATTGTCAGTATTCGAGAGAAAGGTATTTTTGATAACTATCCCTGCTCTGCCCTTAGCTTTAAGCATCTTGATAAAATGCTGCAGAAAGAGAGAGGCAGTCTCTCCTGTTTTAATAGGAAAATTCTGTTGGATTTCTCGTCCTATACCTGCTCCAAAGGGCGGGTTGGCAAGAATAATATTATATCGATCCTTTTCTTGAATATCGTTGAGATTTTCTGCCAGGGTATTCGTATGTCTTATATTTGGCGCTTCTATCCCGTGAAGAATCATATTCATGATACCTATGATATAGGCTAGTGACTTGATTTCTTTTCCATAAAAAGTCTCATTCTGCAGTATCTGCATCTGTTTGGATGAGAGTCTGATCTGATTCTCAGTCAGATAGTTATATGCTTCCACCAAGAAACCCGCAGAGCCACAGGCTCCATCGTATACTTTGTCTCCAATTTTTGGATTTACTATTCTGACAATTGTCTTGATAAGCGGACGAGGCGTATAGTATTCTCCTCCATTGCGACCAGCATTGCCCATTCTTTGAATTTTAGCTTCGTACAGATGCGAGAGCTCGTGCTTCTCCTCGTAAAGACGAAAATGCATGCCATCTACTATATTCAAAATCTCTCGCAGTTTATAACCACTTGATATTCTATTTTTCAGCTCACTAAATATCTCTCCAATTTTATACTCAATAGTATCTGGTTCTTCTGCTTTGAATTTCTTAAGATACGGAAAAAGCATGAGATTCACAAAATCATTCAAGTCATCACCATCTAAGGCCTTATGGTGATCTAATTTTCCATCTTTAGTCTTGGGGCATGCCCAAGAATTCCAACGATATTTCTCCTCTAGAATGTACTCGTATTGCTTACCTGACAGTGCCGCTTCTGTTTTCTTAATCTCATCAAGGTCATCAAGATATTTAAGGAAAAGAATCCAGGAAGTCTGCTCCACATAATCAAGTTCCGTGGCACATCCCGAGTCTGAACGAAGGACATTATCAATATTTTTGAAAGCTTGCTCAAACATGCCTTGTACTTCATTAAATACTTCGACAAAATTAGATTACCATAAAAATGACCTTTAATATAGCCTTTTTCTGTCTTAATTTAAGCAAAAAACCTGCCGAAGCAGGTTTTGGAAGGAATCAAACTTGGTCTGTGGATTCTGCAGGAAGGAAGCGTTTGTAGCCCATGTCGTCTAGCAGGATCTGAAGATTCTCTTTGGTACTCTTGGATTCATCGTAGAGCTTCTGACGGCGTTCGGCGCGTTCTTCGCAGAGCTTGATACTCTCATCAAAACGAGTAAGCTTGTTTTTTACAAACTCTGGAACTTCTTCGCGATTCCAATATATTTTCTGGCCACCGGCATACGCCACCTGACTATTGGTCCAACGAATAACTTCTTGGTACAAGGCTTTCAAGGTTTCTTCATCCAAAGTGTCGAGCTGTGGGAGAAATCGATCTTCATTAAATACATTGTCACCATCTTTGAGAAAGTGTTCTGGATCACGTCCGGCTGTCCCGAGATCGGCTGCGGCTACTGCCCAGGTAACGGGATGAGATTCTTTTGTCAGACTTGGCTGAATAACTGTCATCAACGTTACCTCGAAGCTTGGGATTGTTCCCTCAACTCCCTCGTCAATAAGACGAATATCTTTTTCATCAAGCTCGAGTCCTTCTTCCTTCAACAGCTCTTGAATATGCTTTCCGCTTCGCATTTCAATAGCACCTGTTTCTCTGGCTCGGCGCATACCGATACCGTTTAATGCCGGTTGCATGGTATAGGTCTGATCAATATCATGACCACGACCAATAGTCTTGGCAATCATCTTTTCTTTTGCGCTCACTTGTTCTTCTGGGAGCTCTTCGAGAAAATCTACTGCTACATCCCCTACCCCGACGCTATGGTCAGGATTGTGATATTCCATCTCACTAAAGTTCTCTTGAAGTTCGGCCAAAAGACGCTCGTTTACTTTTTCACAAGCTTGTCGAACTTTTTCCAATTTTGCTTCCGGACTTTCCTGATTCGGTGCAGCAGGAGGCATTTCAAATCTGTTCATACTGATTGTATTAAGGTGTAAGTCATAGCTATTTTAGCAAAAATAGCTCTTTTCAGCCAAATTACATTTTATTCGCCCGAAGCGTTGCTCGATGCTCCAAATATCTTGGAAGAGTCTTTTCCATTAATTTCCAGAATTTCTGAGAGTGATTAAACTCCTTCAAATGACACAGTTCGTGGACAATAACATAGTCTGCGAGTTCAGGGGCAATGATGGCAATCTTGTAGTTAAACGACAGATTCCCCTGCTTTGAACAACTACCCCAACGAGTCTTCTGATTACGAATTGAAACCCTGTTCCACTGGAAGCCGTAAAATTGATTGAAGTGCTCCAATCGTTCCTCTGCTAATTTTCTCGCCTGTTCTTTGTACTGCTTATATTCCTTATCACTGCCTTTGATAAACGTATGCGCTGGATGCTTGATAAAATAGTCGAGCTTTTCAAAAATCCATGTAGCACGACTGACAAGAAAACGCTCAACCGCTCTCTGGCTCATACGCCACGGAACAGAGACAGAAACAGAGCCGTCTGGATAGACGGAGAGGCGCATATACCGCGTTCGGCGATTCTTCCGAAGGGTATATTTCATCTTTTGCTCTTGGATGATAATTTCCTGTTTCATACGGTAATTGACTCACTTCCTCCTCTATTATAGACTGTAGCTGCATGTGCCGTACACTCCCTTGCTGAAAATGCCCTTGGGAGTTCTTTTTTTCAAAACCCCTATGACCCGAAATAGAAGCGAAAAAACACAGGAAGAAAAGGCAGAAAGCCTGGAACTTTTGGCCCTGACAGCTACCAAGTATATCGGTTCACTTCCCTCCCTCATTGCTCATTCCCTCTTTTTCGTCGGTATTTTTTCCTTGTCTCTCTTTGGGTTTGGGTTTGATCAGATCCTCCTTATACTCACTACGGTCGTCTCACTCGAGGCTATCTATCTTTCCATCTTTATTCAGATGACCGTCAATCACCAGAGTAAACAGATTGCTGAAGTCAGTGAAGATGTGGAAGATATCGTAGAAGACATTGAAGGGATTTCCGAAGACATGGAAGAAATTTCCAAAGACATTGATGATATCCAAGAAGACGTTGAAGAAATCAGCGATGATGTGGAAGAGCTGGGAGAAGAGATTGAAAAAGATGATCAAGAAGATGCCAAAGAACACGCTTTGGAAGTTGAAAAGATTGAAAAGATCGAGGTCCTCTTAAACACCCTCCTGACCGAAATCAAAGACATCAAAGAAAAGAAGGGTTAATAAGTGAGGCACCCCGCAGGGAAAGTCACTTCTTCAGAAACAATATCAGCTATCGTAAACGAAGCGCTCAGAGTTCCGAAAGGAAGAGACTCTGGAGCGTTTTTTTCTGGTTTGTTTTCTGAAAGAAAGAGGTGATGCAATCCAGCTGGCACGGACTCTTCTCCACGCATATAGCAACTCGGGTAGCCAAGCTCTTTCGAAAGGACATAGTACATAGATTTCGTATAGCGACTTTCTCCAGAAATGAACACGGGCTCGCCCTTGGGAAAATGTTGGCTCGCCCCTTTCCCAATAGCCCTCAATTGTCCCAGAGTTACCTTGGGCTCAGAACCGAAACGAAGGTCCCGAGAACTTTCTTCAGCAGAAACTTGCGAACGAGCTAGCTCACCAAGAAACAAAAGGGTTGTCTGAAGATTAATTCCTAGAATAACAATCCCGAAAAAGAGAATAATGCGTTTCCACCACAGACTCGATGAAAGACTGAGTATACACTCTATTCCCAGACCCAAGAGAATAAAGAAGGCCGGTACAATACCGAGATAAAAGCGCGTCTGCACTTCATAGGCAACAAGGATTGTCACAAGAAAGAATCCAGCACTCCAGAGGAGAATAAACGAGAGATCCCTCTTCCGCCGAGCGTCTTTTTCTTTCTTCCATCCAAGGAAAGAAACTATCAGAACAAATGTAAACAAAACCAAAGCCGAAAGTGTATACGGCATCGCTTCGTCACACTTCTTATCACACTTGAGAGAGAAACCTTTGAAAGCAATGACATCTGTATCTTGATTTCCCGTATCCATAAGCCACAGATTCCGTGCATTGTGCTGATAGGCACGGATGACTTTCTCAATACTATTATGTCCTTTGTCTTGATATGTATCATCTTGTACCGCACCAAAAAACTTTCCCATATTTCCCCCGCCCGTCTGATACTCAGAGAGAAATATTGGACCTTGCATTACCACAATAATACTCAAAGCTAAAAGAACTTCTTTCCATTTCAAAGTTCGAGAAAAAAGAATAAAGAGAACGAGGCTGAAACCAAGTGCGACCGTTGGAACCAAATGAAGTTGCGCGATGATACCAAAGGCAAATGCCGAAGAAACTAATAACCAAAGACGCTTCCTCCCAGTTGCATCAAGCGCGGAAAGAAAAAACACCGTAAAAAGAGCTGTAAAAAACGGAAGGGAATTTGGGTTCCAAGCAAAACGTGAAAAGGTAACCAAGAGCAAAGAAACACTCGAAAGGGTCGTAAGCCACAAAGAAAGCGGTACAGAAAAAAAGCGTCTGAAGAGTAAAAAGAAAACTGGAATTACCAAGATACCAAACAAAAGATCTGGGTACGCCAGACTCTCTACTGATCCACCAAAAATCTTTCCAGAAAGGTATTGGAAATAATATGTTGCAGGGCCAAGTTTGAATTCCGTACTCCCAGCCTGAGGACCAAGGAGCGGGAGTGTCTGAAACCCTTCCTGAAAAGCCGTGTGCATAATAAGTGCGTCGCGGGCTTGATCAGATTTCAACACTAACAAATCACTCTGATGCCAAACACGAAGCCCAACACCGAGAAGCAAAATAACGAAAAGCGCTCCCACAACAGGGCGCTTCATATTCTTGTGAATTGTTTCTAAAAGTATACTCATCACTCCTCCGAAAAGTTTCTGAGTTTATTATACCCTATGAGAGCAATTTATTTCTTTTTCGGTGCCAGGACTTTGCGAAGATAGAAGCCTGTATGAGAACCAGCTTTTCTCGCCACTTCTTCTGGTGTACCAGTAGCGACAACTTTGCCACCGCCGAT
This sequence comes from Patescibacteria group bacterium, assembly GCA_038062975.1. Classification (GTDB taxonomy): domain Bacteria; phylum Patescibacteriota; class Minisyncoccia; order Moranbacterales; family UBA1568; genus UBA1568. The sequence continues at coordinate 32,378 of JBBTWC010000017.1, forward strand.
TCCCCCTTCAGGTCCGATATCGATAATATAGTCTGCGGATTTAATAAGATCCATATTGTGCTCAATAACCAATACAGTATTTCCCTTGGCTACCAGACGCTCAAGAATCTCGATAAGTTTTTTCACGTCTTCATAATGCAGACCGATCGTTGGTTCATCGAGAAGATAGATGGTGCGCTCGACGTGCTGACGGTACAGTTCTGAAGAAATCTTTACACGCTGCGCTTCTCCACCAGACAGTGTCGTGGCTGATTGCCCTAGCTTCAAATATCCAAGTCCTACTTCATTGAGTGTTTTCAAACGATCGGCGATAGCCGGAATTTCAAAGAAGAAAGCATACGCCTCTTCAATTGTCATCTCGAGCACTTCATAAATATTTTTGTGCTTGTAACGCACTTCCAATGTTTCTTTAGTAAAGCGCTTTCCATCACACACATCACACGGCACATACACCGTTGGTAAAAAGTGCATCTCTACGGCAATAAATCCATTTCCTTCACAAGTTTCACAACGTCCACCTGGGCGGTTGAATGAGAAACGCCCTGCTTTCCATCCGCGTACACGAGCTTCTTCGGATGCTGCAAACAAATCACGCACGTGCGTCCAGGCACCAGTATAGGTTGCTGGATTAGAACGAGGCGTGCGACCAATAGGGCTTTGGTCAATAAGGACTACTCGGGAAAGATACTCAGACCCCGTAAAACTCTTACAGTTGAAGACTTTGTTTGATTTGTACCGGCGATCAAAACGAGCCTGAAGGTTCTTGTGAATAATCTCGTACATCAAACTCGACTTTCCTGATCCAGAAACTCCAGTAATCACATTGAACCGACCGAGAGGAATCTCGACATTCATGTCTTGAATATTGAACAAGTTTCCGCCACGGATTTTGATTTCTCCTTTTTCTTTGGCGCGACGCTTCTCGGGAATTGGTACTGATTCTTCTCCACGCAGGTACGCGAGTGTCAGTGATCCTGATTTATTCTTCGGTGCCGTCAGGAGATCATCTAAATAGCCGGAAACAACAATCTCTCCTCCGTGCACACCGGCTCCTGGTCCAATATCAACGATATAGTCAGAAGCGTAGATGGTGTCTTCGTCGTGCTCAACAATAATAATAGTATTCCCCAAACTTCGCAGTGCCTGAAGCGTTTCGATAAGGCGCTCGTTGTCACGCTGATGAAGGCCAATGGTTGGTTCATCCAGCACATACAATGCTCCTACCAATTGAGAACCAAGTTGGCTCGCCAAACGAATACGCTGAGCCTCTCCACCAGAAAGCGTGTTGGCACGACGATCCAAGGTAAGATAATTTAAACCAACATTTAAGAGGAAGCGTAAACGACTCCCAATTTCACGCAGAACCACGGAGGCAATTTGACGTTCTCGTTCCGTAAGCTCAAGTCCATCCAAAAATTCAAGAGTAGCGTCCGTCATCATTTTAGTGACTTCTACAATATTCTTGCCACCAATCTTGATATGTAACGCTTCTTCACGTAAACGAGAGCCGTGACACACTTCGCAAGGTTCATCTCCAAAAAAATGTTTTGTCCCAAGTCCATTACAAGCTTCACAGGCTCCGTACGGAGAGTTGAATGAGAAAAGACGAGGCTCAACTTCTGGATATGAAAATCCATCATACGGACAAGAAAACTTTGAAGACATAACAAATTTTTCTTTGCCCATGTGCACCTGAACCAACCCTTCGCTTTCGAGGATAGCTCGTTCCACTGCTTCGGCCAGACGCTCTTCTGATGTCTGGGGAAATTTTTCAAATTCTTGCAATGGTATTTCATCGACAATTAAATCAATATCATGCTTTTTGTTTTTTGAAAGCACTACCTGCTCACGAAGACTTTTCCGTGCACCATCGAGAAGAATTTCTGAATATCCACGACCAAGCGCATTGTACAAAAGCTGATAGTATTCCCCTTTGCGACCACGCACCACTGGTGCGGTAATCAAGAGCACCGCCTTCTTATCTTTTTCTTTGGACAACGTTTCGTGCACACGCTCTGATACTGTCTCCAGCATTTCTTCTGGAGAAAGTTTTTTGATTTCTCGCTCACAGATAAGACAATGTGGACGTCCTAAGCGCGCATAAAAAACACGTAAGTAATCATAAATTTCCGTTACCGTTGCCACGGTAGAACGCGGATTGCGACTGGCGGATTTTTGATCAATAGAAATAGCTGGGGAAAGACCAATAATCTCATCCACATCCGGCTTTTGCATGGTATTTAAAAACTGACGAGCGTAGGCCGAAAGAGACTCAACATAGCGACGCTGTCCTTCGGCAAAAATAGTATCAAACGCAAGTGATGACTTCCCTGAGCCAGAAAGACCCGTAAAGACAACCATCTTATTCCGTGGCATTTCCACGGTCACATTTTTGAGATTGTGGGTACGAGCACCTTTAACAATGATGAGCTCGCTTGGCTCAATCTTATGTGAAGCATTTTTTCGTTCAGTTTTTTGTGCCATAGAAACGTCTCAAGATGAACAGAAAGTATACCCTATTTTATGAAAAGAATCAAGTCTCGATTTATGCCATTCGGACTGCAAAGAAGTCGAGCACCTTGCGATATTCTTCTTCGCGCTCTGGATGAATAACCAGTTCAATACTGCCCTCGGGAAGCGTCTTGGAAAAACTCTCAAAATCACGCACCCAATCAAAACTCATTAAATAGTCCGCAGTAGCAATACCCGAATCTCGAAATTGCATCTCTATGTTCTTATGCAAAAAGGAAAGCACGCTTCCAACGATAGGTGCCTCGGGACCCAAGAGCATCCCCTTTTTTCCAAAACGTATATATTGCGCACCAAATTCTTTTGCCAGACGCAAAAAGACTTTGGCAAAACTCGGAAAAAAATGCATATGCTCATGAGAATTCAGACCGTCGGGATATCGTCCAAACAAAAGATGAAAGCGCTCAATCTGCAGACGCCACTCTCGCTCCACTGAGACAGCATTCACTCTCCCAAGCAAAAAACGAAGTCCAAAATTTAATCCGCGTGTAATGGCACTCTCTCTTACTTTCTCGCCACTCTTCACAAGATTGATAAGCTCAAGATGAAGATCAATCTGTACTCCCATCTCCAAAAGAGCTTTTGCTTGCTCTTCGGAAACATAGTGAATGAGGACTGCAACTCGATCCACTTTACCTTCACGAGCAAGACGCAAAATTGGCTCCGCCGTCTGGCGGATACCGTAATCATCAGCACAAATAATAAACTTCCGACGAAGTGCTTCCGTCATAAGAAGAAAGTCAAAGTTACTTTTGTTTTTGTATCACGACACGAGTTCCATCAAATACTACTCCTTCTTTTTTGAGGAGCTTAGCTTTTGCGACACTCCCTCCTCGATTGTACTCACCGATTGATCCATCTGAACGCACTACACGATGACAAGGAATATCTGCTGCATAATTCCCCTTCATCATTGTTCCTACAGCCCGAGCAGCTTTTGGCGAACCAGCTTTCCGTGCTACCTCACCATACGTCAAAACTTTTCCTTTGGGAATACTGCGTACAATGTTTCGTACTTTCTCTGAAAAATCTTTTTGATCTGTATGCTTCTTCATACTCTTTGTTTACTCTCTATACATACAGAAGTATACAACCAACAAAAAGAAAATGCAAAGCCCCGCTCTTTTCCAAGTGCGGGGCTTGCCACCAAGAAAAGAGGTTTTTACTCAGTTTCTCCAAAAGCAGCCTTCAGCTCTACTCGAGCTGTTTCTACTGTTGTCTTAAATGTCTCAAGCGCAGCTGCCAAAGAAGTCTTCTTTGTTGCGGCAAGTGCCTTTACCTGCTCCCCTACCTTATCAGCATCTTGTCGTTCTGTCTGAAGAGCCTTTCTTGCTGACTCAAGTGCAGACTTGAAATTTGAACGTACGGTTTCTGGATCAGTTCCGTTGGCACAATCACTCTTCGCTTTGGCGACAGCGGCATCAACAGCTGACTGAAATGTACTCGCTGCTCCGTTTATATCATCCTTTCGTCCACCAATCGCATTATCAACTCCCGTACGGAAAGCTGTAATAGCGGCATCAACAGCGGCTCGACGAGCCTCTACTGCCTTTTCAACCGTCTTTTGGAATTTCTCTACAGCATCTTTTTGCTCATCAGTCGTTGCCTTTTCCAAAAGCTTGGCATACATGGCTTCACGCTTCTCATCTGCCTTCGTTCGGTTTTCATCAAGACGAGCATCGCGATCTGCGCGGTTCCCATCCATTTTTTCACCACGATTTGTTTTGCGTTCTTCAAACTTGTCCTTACGCTCTGAAAGGTTACTTGAAATCTTTCCAGCAGTTTCTGTAAACCGTGAACAAAAAGCTGCTTGGCGGTCATCCTTCCTCTCTTCCATTTTTTCATCACGCACCTCTTTTCTCTCGGCCATCTTTTCATCGCGAGCCTCTTTGCGCTCTGCCTGACGATCCTGCCAAGGAGTCTCTGCAGATACTGGGCCGACAGATACAAAGAGCGCTGCTATTACGGCCAATATCCCAATACTATATTTATTAGTAAGCATTTTCATCATAAGAAGTTCCTAAATTATTAACGCTTTCGCTATCAGCCTTGATCTCAGCTGTTTCTCCAGCGGACTCGTCTTCTAAGGCAGAGAGGTCCATCTCTGTCTCGGCCTGAATTGTTTCTGTGACACTATTAACGCTCGAAGGTACTTCGGCAGCTGGCGTATTTTGGGTAGTGTGACCCGTAGGCACCTCAGATGAAGTCATCTGATCTTTTTGTTGTCCTGCGTAGAACTTATAGACCAAGATCCCAAGGAGTCCTGCGACTGCAAGTCCTGCCACAACCATGACAATCTGTTTTTGTGACATAGGTTTCTTTTTAGTGTTTAGCGTTTCTCTATTATACCCCGTTTTGAAGGGGTAACAAAAAGCGCCTATTCTAAGGCGCTTTTCTTCTCTTTTTTATCTCTTTTTCTTCACTTTTTTCGGAGCATTACTCTCCTCCAGAGCCCGGATCTCATCTCGCAAGATGGCCGCTGTCTCAAAATCCAACAACTTCACCGCAGCCTGCATCTCTTTTTCCTTCAGACGAATAAGCTTTGCTGGATCTTTGGCAAAGATTTCCTGATCCAAAACAAGATTGGCACGCACCGCTTTATCGTGCTCGCTTTCCAAATGCTCCGTGATATCTCCAAACTTCTTCTTGATCGTTTGTGGAGTGATACCGTGCTCTACATTATATGCAGTTTGAAGCGCTCGACGTCGATTTGTCTCATCCAGTGATCGCTTCATAGAATCAGTCATACGATCTGCATACAAAATGACTCTTCCCGCTGAGTTTCTCGCAGCTCGTCCAATCGTTTGAATGAGTGAAGTTTCTGAACGAAGAAATCCTTCTTTGTCGGCATCCAAAATTCCAATAAAGGTTACTTCTGGAAGATCGAGTCCTTCACGAAGTAGGTTTACACCCACCAGACAGTCAAACTCTCCCTTACGGAATTGTGTGAGAATTTTGATACGATCAATTGTTTTGATATCACTGTGCAGATATTCGGCTTTGATACTTTTCTCTTTGAGATACACAGATAGATCTTCTGCCATCTTTTTGGTCAGCGTCGTAGCAATCACTCGGCCACCCTTCTTCACTTCTTTCTCGGTTTCAGCAATGAAGTCACCAATTTGACCTGGATATTCACCTTCTTCTTTGGATGCCAGAATGGGACGCACTTCTACTTCTGGATCCGTGAGTCCCGTTGGACGAATCACTTGCTCGGTAATATTCTCACTGATTTCTCGTTCATAGTCAGCTGGAGTAGCTGAGGTAAAAATCATCCCACCGACGCGCTCATAAAATTCTTCATAGCGTAATGGTCGGTTATCCAAAGCGCTTGGCAAACGGAAACCAAATTCTACGAGCGTCTTTTTACGAGACTGATCTCCTGCGTACATTCCCCGAAGCTGTGGCAAGGTTACGTGAGACTCATCGATAATCGTGAGAAAGTCTGGCTTTCCATCCGGAGTATGCGGGAAATATGAAAGCAATGTCTCTGGTGCTTCTCCTGGCTTCTTCCCAGAGAGATGACGCGAATAATTTTCGATACCATTACAATACCCAATCTCTTGGATCATAGCCAAATCATAATTTGTTCGGCGCTTCAGACGCTCAACTTCCAAGAGCTTGCCTTCTTTTTCTAACACAGCGAGGCGTTCTGTAAGTTCAGCGCGAATAGATTCCACAGCGCGTTTCTGCTGTTCTTTATCCGTAATGAAGTGCTTGGCTGGAAACATAAAGATTGTTTCCGGTGTCCCTAAAATGGTTTGTGAGACTGGATCAATCTTCGTAATACTTTCAATTCTTCCTCCAACAAGTTCGAGTAAGTAAATGTATTTTTCCGAAATAGGCATGATCTCGATACGATTGCCCAGACTACGAAATTGACCTGGGTTAATATCCGCGTTGGTCCGCTCAAAGAAAATAGAAACGAGGTTATGTAAAAGTTCCGTACGCGAAATCTCCATACCCACCTCGAGATGCATATTCTCTTTTTTGTATTCCTCTGGAGATCCCAAACCATAGATACACGAAACTGATGCAACGATAATAACGTCGCGTCGCGTCAACAACGCTTGGGTAGAGGCATGACGCAAACGATCGATTTCTTCATTGATCTGAGCATCCTTTTCAATGTAGGTATCAGAAACCGGCATGTAGGCTTCTGGTTGGTAGTAATCGTAGTACGAAACAAAATAATGTACCGCGTGATCTGGAAAAAATGCTTGGTACTCCTGCGCCAATTGAGCGGCCAAAGTTTTATTGTGTGCAATAACGAGCGTTGGCTTATCGAGACGCGCAATCACATTGGCCATGGTAAACGTCTTCCCTGACCCCGTCACGCCCAAAAGCGTCTGGAAGCGCTTCCCTGCTTGGTAGCTCTTTACCAGAGATTCAATAGCCTTGGGCTGATCGCCGGCTGGCTCGTACGGATGATTGAGAGTAAAAACAGACACGTGATTTTCTTTAGTAATTCAGTATAGCAAATTCCCCTCTTCTTGTTCTCTATTCTTTATCGAATAAATGGAGCAACCTTTTCATACCACAGTGCATAACCATCTCCTGATGGATGGAGCATATCTTTGGAATAATACCTGGCCGTATCCGTCCGAAACACCTGCCCAACTTTCTCGGCATAGAGATCAACATACTCTACCCCGTGACGTTTCGCAGCCGCTAAAAAGATTTCACGTACAGCTAAAGTTTGCTTACTCCAAAAATACCCAAATGGATACGAGAAAAATGGTGCTTCACCTACATCACCTGCCGTCACCAAGACGACATGCGCACTTCTTTTCTTGGCTTCGGTAAGTACCGCCTCTATATCCTTTTCCAAAGCCTGCCTCGCAGTAAAGTACAAAACATCATTTCCTCCAATTTGAATGACAATCACATCAAATGTCTCCCGAAGAGAAGTAAGCTCCGAAATAACTTCTCGTGTCTTCTTTCCATTTCGACTGATATTTACCACGGAAGCCCGAGGAAAGTCTGCTCCGATTCTTCCGGCAACTGACTCTGTCGGCTGATCGGCGCCCGTTCCGACACCGGTACTGTCACCAATAACTAATATATTCTTTTCTGCATTTTCCAGCTTTCTTTCATAGGGTACCGCGTTTTTCTGAATGCTCGTACCCACCTGAATAAGAAAGAAAGCACGCAAAACAGCAAAGCCGAGCCACAGCGAGGCAAGAAGAATGAAAAAAAGAAGATATTTCACCATAGTATCTATTATAACGAAAAAAAGAGCCCGCAGATAGCTCTGGGACTCTTTTCTCTTTTCCCTAGTTGATGAAGGTAAACGCGTGACCGTGTTTGTCTCCACGACCAGTACGGCCGATACGGTGGACGTAGTCCTCGTAATTTTCTGGGAGTTCAAAGTTGATAACGTGAGTAACATCTGGAATATCCAAACCACGAGCAGCCACATCGGTCGCTACGAGGATGGTTACTTCATTGTTCGTGAAGCGACGAAGTGATCGCTGACGCTGGGATTGTGATTTGTCTCCATGGATAGAATCAGCTGAAAATCCACGCTCTTCCAAAGTACGTGCGAGCTTGTCTACGCCGTGTTTGGTGCGACCAAAGATCATCACCTTATCAAATCCTGGACGGAGCAAAAGATTGTGCAATACTTCGATCTTTTGTTCACCAGGACCAACTTTGATAATATCTTGTTCTACATTCTCAGAAGTAGCACGATTCTTGATAGTGATCGTAATTGGATCCTTCAAAAAGTGTCTTGCGAGATCAGAGATTTCTCGTGGCATTGTTGCCGAGAAAAACAAAGACTGTCGTGGTTCCTGCATCAATGCAACAAGATACTTAATGTCCTTGATAAACCCCATGTCGAGCATGCGATCTACTTCATCGAGTACAATGTTGTTGAACTGCGTCAAATCAAGATTTTTTCTTTCAATAAGATCTTTGAGACGTCCTGGAGTTCCAATAACAAAATTTGGATTGCGAGAAAGAATACGAATCTGTTGATCAATTCTTGCACCACCAATGATGATAGCGGACTGCAATCCAGAACCCATAGCAAAGCTTTTGAATTCTTCGTCAATCTGCTGAGCAAGCTCACGAGTTGGAACGATAATCAAAGCCTTTTGGGCTGGAAATTTAAAGGTCTTGTGAATGAGAGGCAACAAAAAGGCAGCGGTCTTTCCGGTACCCGTATTGGCAATACCAATCAGGTCACGTCCCTGCAAAATATGAGGGATAGCACCATCTTGGATTGGAGTTGGGTGAACATAACCCTTCTTGGCAACGTTTGCTTTGAGCTTGCTATGCATCTCAAAATCCGCAAACTTGTGTTCTGGGTTAAAGGCTTCTACCTCTGTTGTCTGAATCGCCTTTTTTACAAACTGTGTAAAATCGAATTTTGGCTCGAGACGACCATGCTGTTTAATAGAACCTCGTTTTTGACGAGATCCTCCGTAACCACGGCTCTTGGCCGGTCCGGAATTGCGCTTCGAAAACGAACGCGTCTTAGTACTTCGTGTGTTCATCTATACTTTCTTAAAGATAACGGGCAATTAGGCACAAAGATCTTTTGTACATAATCCGCCGTAGCAAAGCCACGGGCATTCCCCGATTTTTCATCCCGTAAGCTCTGAAATGAATACATGCTTTCATTTCATCTGTGCTTTCCTGGGAAAACAAAAACCCCTTTTCCCACCAAAAAAGAAAAGGAGTTTCTTGTAAGTGAGAGTCTGCTATGAGTCACGTAATATGGACTCTATAGGAGGAAATCTAATTAAAGCAGAAAAAGTATATACTGTCAACCCGAAGCCAGAAATAAGCCTCTTTAGAGCTTTCCGCTCAGTGTTTTGTCGAGTGTATCTAGGTCGTGATCGCTTAGCCCATTTGAGGCATGATTCTTGCGAAGCGTGTCGAGGAGCTGGTCTTTCTCATGACGATCCATCCCATAATTGGTCCCTCGCTCGTTCAAAGAAGCATCTGCGACCTCGGAAACCCGCTCAATATCACGGTGTGTGAGCCCTCCTTTTTGGAGGTCGCTACGAACCGATTCTTTAAATTCCTTTGGAGTGACTCGTTTTTTACTTGGCAAAAGAAGTCCTAACATATGTGTATATTTACTTGCCTCCAGTATACCCTATTTTATCTTTGAAACAACAATAGCGGCTTTTTGCTTGGTATCCACATTCACGTGTTTTCCAGTAGGATAGTCCCCTATCGCGGAATACAGAACATTTTCCGCATATCGGTACATCTTTCCATGTCGCGTACCAGGATCGTTGACAATAAACTCTTTCGTCTTCGTATCATACCCAATCACTAAAAGCATATGCACCGGAGGCCCCGGCTGTGTAAAATGCGGATTTCCTAATTTTCGTCCATCCGCCGGAACAATAAAAATTGATCCTTCTTGGACAATATTCTTCATGTCCTGAAGCGTGAGGTCGTACAGAACCTCAGATGGTACTCCATACACATCCTTGAGCATCTGCTTGGTATCTTTGGACGATGTATCAATAGAATGGCCGAACTTTTTCTTTTGATACTCGACCAACGCCAGGATTTCTTTCTTCCCCTGCTCTGGAGTCACTCCTGTTCCCTCTATCCAATGCCGGGCCATAATAATTGACGCTTCTTCGCAGGCATTCTCAAAGATTGGATCCGCCCATTCTCCAAACGGAGCCTGCACCAGAAAAGGTACTTCTAATGGAATCACCTTTTCTTGAACAACAGGTTCCTCTGGTTGCACTACGACGGGTTCTTCCACGACAGGAGTCACGTCTTCTATTGGTTCAACACTTGGTTCCAATGGAAGCACGACACTACTCTCCTCTTTCGGCTTCGAAAAATCTGAATACCAGAAAAAGCCTCCCAATGAAATGAGAATAATAAACAAAAGAAGAAACGTTCGTTTAATCATGAGGCTTATACTTTTACAAAGAAGAGAAAAAAGACTTCCATGGCGCAAGGAATGTCGTTACAAGAACCTGAAAAGAAGAAAATTCTCCGCTCCCACAAACCTGCTGAAGTTGTTGCTTATCCTCTGATGAAAGCGTGATGGTATCAATGTCCTGTCCGCCCATCAGATAGTACATTATAGAGGCTGTATTTTCTATGTGATTCAACCCAAGCGAATGTCCGAGCTCATGCGCCAAAACAAGACGCAGTTCCGAAAGATCTCGAAATTGGTACACGTTAATCTCGGCACCCGTATAGACGCCTTGATCAAACTCTCGAGACTCTCCGTAGCGTGAAACGTAATTATTTAGATGCGTATTGTACTTTTCGATGACCGCTGTTTCTTTCCCAGAAAAAGTATTCATCTTTTCTACTAGTACATTCACAGCCTGACGCGCAGACTCAACCTCTTTCCCTAGAGAATCGAGTGCTTTGGATTCTTTTTGAAGTCGTTCATACTCATCTTTTGGAGCTCCTCCCTTTTCATTCCATTTTTCGACATCAGTATTGTATCGATCAAGACGCTTTGTAAAGGTGGCTAACAAGAGCTCGTATCCATTCTTCTTTTTCTTGTACTCTGTCTCAATAGAAGCATAATCCTGACCGATCTTTTGTTGCACTGCTTTTGTTTGATCTAGTTCTGCTTCTAAGCGCTTCGAAGCATCTGTCTGCTCCTGACGTTCATCGTACACAAGATTGATACGAAACTCTGCGTCCGGAACAAAACGAAACAGTTCTCGTCCTGTTTCTTTTTCCCACGGCTTACTCGCATCTTTGATAGCATCCTGAAAGGTCTCTTGATCTATCCCAAAACGCTCATCAAAAGTCCCAATTGAATATTCAATCGGACGAATACACGGCGACTTCTCCCAGAGCATCCAGAGAGATGTACCCAAGAGAGTCAGCAAAAAAACGAGAGTGAGTAAACGACGCATAGTCAAAAGCAAAGAAACTATTCTGATTCGTGAGCATGTTTTTCTGCCTCGTCAGCTTCTGCCTTCGTTTTGTGTACGGTGCCCTGCGCATGCTGTGGCGGAGCGTACAAAGTATAGAGCTTGAGCTTTTCAGTCTCTGAAGCATTGATAATGTTGTGCAGTGTCCCAGCAGGCACGATAGCTGCACCACCAGCTTGCACTGTTTTTTCTTCACCACCAATCAAGACTTTTGCCTCTCCTTCCTCAAAACGAAAGAATTGATCATGTCCATCATGTGTTTCCGCGCCAATTTCTTCTCCTGGTTGCAAAGTCATCAGTACCAATTGAATATTTGGACCCGTAAAAACAACGGTACGAAAATTTTCATTATCGAGTGTTTGTTGCTCGACATTGCCAGTATATCCTTGCATATGTTTATAGCTACAAATTACCTCTCTAGTCTACCCTGTAGTACAATTTCGAACAATTCTTTTAAACCTTCCCTTCAGACTACTCTAATAAGATCATTGACACCCTACTCTAGCAAAAGACTCTCAACAACCCTTTCGAAATTGTCATACGGGGTATACCATTTTCCCAAAAACAAAAACCGAGCTCACCTTAGGAGCCCGGGATAAATTCTTCTTTTGCGCTTTCCTTCTCTTCTTTCTTGGCTATTCTCTCCGAAGTCTTTCGACTCAGATCAAGAAATTCATCTTGGAGCTGCTTGAGCTCCACATCCGAAAAATCTTCTATATCGATCAATTGATTGCGGGCCTTCTTAATAGAACGGATAAGCTCATCCAGCTTCAGATGCGTCGCTTTCGCGTCTCGATTCTGCGTATTCTGAACCAAAAAAACAATCAAAAACGTGAGGATAGTGGTGCCAGTATTAATCACGAGTTGCCATGTGTCCGAGTATCCAAACAGTGGACCAGATGTAGCCCAGATAAGTACAACAATAATGGCCGTCACAAAAGCCCACGGTGAGCCTACAGCATCAGAAGTTTTTTGTGCAATTTTATGAAAGAGGTCGTGCATATCAAAATAATACTAGAGTACTAGGAGAAAGTAAACGTTCTTTATTCCAAATCCAAGTGTCGGATTGGCGCCATGACTGCTTCTGGATGCTCTTTCCACTCATCTGATACATCCGCATACAATTCCAATTCATTTCCATCAGGATCAAGGATATACAAACTGTGTGTCACCGTATGATCCGATGCTCCAATAAACGGCACTCCTTTTTCTTGTAGCTCTTTGTAGGCGCGCTGTATATCTTCGGGAGTGTCACCAATCTTAAACCCGATATGATACAGCCCTGGCTCTGGAGCATGCTTTTCACGAGGACTTCCCCCTACTTCAATCAACAACATTTCATGATGCGTACGGCCAGACGAGTATGCAGCCATCCCCGGCTTTCGTACAATTTCGCGAAACCCCAACGTATCACGATAAAAATTCGCTGAGCGCTCCAAATTACTGACATAAAGCACAACGTGCCCAAGTTCTTTGATTTCCATATCCATAGTGTATCACTTCTTTTATGATATAAAAAAAACGCCCTTCGCCTGTATCCCAAAGCAGAGAGCATTTTCTTTTTCTTCGAAGAACTTTTATCGATACAACGAAAAAAGTCCGACAGCACACACGGTGATGAAAGCTACTGCTTCCGCAACGTATAAGTACTTCTTCATCTTCTTCATATTTTTTATTTTACTCCTTTCGCTTAGTATATCACTGCTTCTCCCTTTTTTACATACCCCCTTCCAAAGAAAGAATGATTTGAAATTCTTTTTCCGTTACTGGAGTAATAGACAGCCTACTTCCCGGTTGCAGAAGCGCCAAAGAACCAAGACTTTTCTCCTTCCGGAGCTCAGACAAAGTCACGGTACGCTGAAACTTTTTTTGAAACTGTATTTCTCGAGAGATCCAGCGTGGATTTTCTTTAGTGCTTTTGGGATCGTAATAGTCACTCCCTTTTCGGAACTGTTCGCTGTCTGGAAGTGGGCCACTGATAACCTTGGCTATCCCGACAATCCCGATTTCTTTCGTATTCGAATGATATATCAAAACAAGGTCGCCAGGATGCAGAGCGTCCCGCAAGAAATTGCGCACCTGGTAATTCCGTACACCATACCACTCGGTCCTCTGATCCTTTTTGAGATCATCAATAGAGTATGCACTCGGCTCTGTTTTGAAAATCCAATATTGAGGTGTCTCTTTTTTCATATATACAGAGTATACCAAATGAATGCAAAAATCTCCGTACCAACATGTTCGTCAGTACGGAGATTTTTTGGGAGCCCAGGTTCGGGCTTAGTGCGCCAGTTGGTTCCGGCGACGGAAAATGAATTGGGTGTCCGACGGGAACTCGTGGTGCGCGTCGAGAAGCGTGCCACACAGCCAACGATCGCCCTGGAAGCACGAAATGCGAGGCATCACGTACTTCCCGTTTGAAAGAAGGAGCGGCTGCGTTGCCACGATGAAGTTTTCCCCTTCCGGTTGGTCTTCATAGTTCTGACGCAGGATCGGCGACGCATCCCCCGGGCAGAACTCGAACGAAAACTTATCCCAGGCTCGATCGAAAATCTGATCGATCCGAGCCGTGAAGACAAATCCGAGATCCCACACGGATACCCTTTCGAAGCTGGCCACCTCTCCTTCCGGGGAGATGACAAATTCCGAATGATGAAACATGTGGCGTGCCCAGTAATTGACACGGTTACCCGAGCGAAGAAGCACGGGTTCGAACTGGCTCGGCTCTTGGATAAGGCCAAGCTCAGCGGACTTCCATGACCTTTGCACAAGTTGGAGCGAAGGACGCAAAGCGCGTTCCCCTTCGCGGTTATGGAACAAAGAACTGGTTGGTTCCCGAGATTGTTCAAGCGGGAGCCCTTCGAGCATGGATTGCGCCATGTCGTTCTCCTCATTGTAATGCTAGTAGGCTGTCGGAACCGTACCAGGCAGTCCTAGCCAGAAAGCTCTGAAATATCCAGGACCTTTTGGCTGAGGCTGACTCAAAGAGAAACTGACTATATCTTATATTATACACCTTTTTTGGTGATTTGTCAACATAAGAAAATATCTTTTGTCAAGCAATATGAAGAAAAATCGTTTTATAGCGACCCTTCTTTACTCCACTTCTTCATCTTCTTGTTCCTCTTGCTTTTCCTCTTCTTCGTGGTCATCTACATCTTCTTCGTCATCTCCTTCTTCGTCTCCTTCTTCGTCCTCTTCTCGTACAGTTACATTCTTCCACTCCCGAATTTCTTCCGCAGTAAATGTATCTTCGTCTTCTTGCTCTCCAATAACCTTAATAGATTTCCCCGAAGAAAGTTCTACGTCTTTGGAGACAGATGTTTCTTCATACTCAATCTCCCAGGTCTTCCCGTTGAGATCTTCAAGCTGTATCTCTTGCTCGTGTGTTTGAGTGATCTCCCCTCCCAAAAGACCCCGCTCCGGATCTGACCATTGGCGATTCTCTCCAGGAAAAAGTTCGTCGCTCAGACCTTCCGAGTGCGGAAATGAACGCATGAAAAAATGCTCCAGAGGTTCATCGACAGGAGAATCTTCTATAAGATATCCCCCCACAGCTGAAACAAAAAGGAAACATCCAAGTATCGGTACCCAAGAGTGACGATACCCTCGCTTCGTCCGCTGGAAAAAGAGAAGCGCTCCTCCAAGGAAAAAAATCAAGAAGAGGAGCCACAAAAGCGGGACTCCTGAAAGCAAAGTATCGTACCAAGAAAATTGAGCCTTCTGGTAAGCATCCCAATCAATCTCTACAAAAATATGCACAGCCAAAGCCGCCATCAGTCCGGCGAGAATAGAAGCCGATACAGAGATTATCCAAAATACGACATTAGAAATCGTCCCCTTCCACCTTGCTTCGGGACGGATCTTCTCTTCTCGTATTTTCTCCAATGTTTTTTCGATGAGGGTAGACATAGATTTATTCAATACTTTCAAGTTTTTTCAAAAGAAGCGCTCGCCCCCTCCGGATGAGTGTCGCAACCGAACCCTTTGGTTTTTTCAAAATATCCATTATTTCCTCATAACTCCGATCTTCCAAGAAGCGCAAGATGAGTACCTCTCGATACTGCAACGGAAGATTTGCAATAGCCTTTTGGACACGGGCACTATCTTCCTGTATCTCAAGTGTTTTCCCGATATCCCCTTCTGAAGAAAGAATCTTGGTAGCCTCTTCAAGTGGAAGCGCAGAAAAAATCGGACGAACGCGCTCCTTACGGATAGTGTCAATCGCCTGATTATGAGTAATACGGTATATCCAGCTAGAAAATTTCAAATCCCTATCGTAATCATTTAATGCTCGATACGCCTTGATAAAAGACTCTTGAAGAATATCCACTATTTCTTCCTCTCCCCAACCCGTAAGCCGCATGAGATACCGCTTCAACGGCTTCTCATACCGTGCCATAAGAATACCAAAAACTTCCGGATCTTTCTTGGCGGCCTCTATCAATTCCTGATCGCTCCAAGAATCAGTGTTTTGGGCTACTGGCACGGGTACTCCTAACTCCTTCATAAGAGAGTGTATGATGAAAACTTTTCAGAACAAGAAGCGTTCTACTGTATGAACTCCTAAGATGTCTCATTCTAACATATGAATACGAAAAAAATTATCACTCGGTTCCTTATATTTACTCTTGCTGGCGTTGGATTTTTTGGTCCATTTGCCGCAGTCGTTGCGGTAGAAAATAGCAAAAAGGCAGAGAAAATAGTAAACGAACAGCAAGAAAACGAAGAAGCTCGACTTCAGTACCTCTCGGACCTCGCAGCTCAAAAAGCACATCTCACTCAGTACATGACAGATGCCAAAACAGAATACGAGAAACTCCTTCAGGACCAGCCAGCTCTTATTGCCGCCAATCAGAAGCAAGTAGATCAAAAAACTACGGTACCCGTGGTCACAAAGAAAGCAGTTACCAAACCAGCGACTACGACCAGTAAACCCAAGAGTTCATCGAAAACAAAAACATCGTAACTATGAAAACACCTCTTCTTTCACGCTTTCGATTTCCTTTCGTCTTTGGCTTCGTAGCAGTGCTTTCGTTTGCCTTTATCTTGTTACCAATTTCGCCAGCACCCCTTCTTCTCCAAACTGTTTCTGCAGAAGAGGATGAAGACGAGGAAGAATATGAGGATGAGGAGGAAGATGAAGAGGAAGATGAAAAAGAAACCACCACTTCTAGCTCAAAAAAAGCAGAAACAGTCATTGTAGAAACGGTAGAGTACAAGGAAGTCACTAAAACAGTCACTGTCCTCAATCCTGGATACGACACTGACAAGGATGAAGACGGACTTGTTGATGCGATCGATCCTGATCCCGAAAAGCACCAGAAAGAATACTTTACTGATACTGATGGCGATAGCGTGCCAGATGCTTTCGATCAGCATCATGATGAAGATGATTTTGCCTATCTTGAAAACGAAACAGATGAAAACAATAACGGAATACTCGACTCCTATGAATAAAAATACTTCTCTCGATTGGTGTAGCATCACAAAAAAGTCCCAAGAAAAAATAATGGGTACAGATATTTTCTGTGAAATCATTTGCGAGCCAGAGGAACGTGGACTCGCGAAAAAAGCGCTCGAGGAAGCCTTTGATTTTTTTACATCTTTCGAAAAACGTTTCAGTCGTTTCAAAACGCACAACGAACTCTGGGAACTCAATGAAAGTGAAGGAGGAAAAGTTTCTCATGAACTGTTTGCGCTCCTCAAAACAGCCCGGCAGTACTTTTACGAAACCAACGGACTCTTTGACCCAAGCATCCTTCCAGCGCTTGAAAGCGAAGGGTACGCTGGCGCGTATCAAAACATACCAGGAGAGAAACAAAGCTTTTCTGATCTCATTCTCGATACCATAAACGAAACAGCTACGAAACCACAGGGTCTCAAAATTGATCTGGGCGGTATCGGAAAAGGATTCGCTGTCGATATGCTTGTCGCGACACTCTCGAAACACTTTGATCATTTTCTTATCGACGCTGGAGGAGACATCTATCTCCGGGGTGCCAACAAAAAAGATGGCTATTCGTTTTGGGCAATAGACATCGAGAATCCTCTCGAGAAAGAAACATCTCCTGCCACGCTCCTCCTTCGTGATACTGCCGTAGCAACTTCTGGAATCAATCGACGAAGCTGGGAGAAGGATGGGGAACAAAAACACCACATTATCGATCCACACACTCAAAAAAGTTCACTTTCAGATCTTGTCACTGTCACTGTCATTGCTCCAGAGACAACCCGGGCTGATATCTTGGCGAAAACACTCTTCCTAAAAGGAAAACAAGCTGGACTTACATTTGCAAATACCGAGCACATACCAGCAGTCTTTGTCGATCAAACTGGAAAAGCATTTTTTTCTCATGCAATGAAACCCTATGTTTGGAAAGCCTAAACTCATCCAACACATTTTCTCATTTCTCGTAGTACTCACACTCACGCTCCCTTTGGCTACTCATGCTGCCATAAAAGACACGGATGTCGACGGACTGACTGATCAGGCAGAACAAGAGATATACTCTACGTCACCAGAAGAATACGATACCGACTACGATGGCATATCTGATGGACAAGAAGTACTTGCCGGTACCAATCCACTGATTACCGAGATCAATCAACCAAAGGGACTTTCGTCTCCCGAAACTCCCCTTGCTTGGTATATTGGACGCGCCAGCGGAATCCTCGCCTTTATCCTCCTCACTATCGTTGTCGTAAACGGACTCCTTATTTCAACACGATTGGTATCACACTTCTTCCCTCCAGCCCTCAACTATGAAGTGCACCGTTTTGTTGCCTGGGCCGCGCTCCTTGCAACCATCGGACACTTTGCAAGCTTTACGTTTGATAAATACCTGCACCTCACATGGATCGAAGCCCTGATTCCATTTGTGCTTCGTCGTGATTTTACTTCTCTCTTGGGAATAAATCTCAGTTGGAGTATAGGAATAGGAACGCTTGCCTTTTACATGATTGCTACGCTCATCATTACTTCCGAGCTCAAAAACAAATTCATCTCGCTGAAAAAATGGCGTTCACTCCACTATATGAGCTTTGTTGCCTATCTTCTCTTTCTGGGACACGGGATATTTGCCGGATCAGATTCCACAGCCTGGTGGATGATTTGGATCTATTCTCTTTCTGGAACTCTTGTACTCACACTCACTGCGACTCGCATATTTCTGGCCATCAAGAAGAAACCCCTGATTCCGCGACCCCTTCCAAAAGCCGTTCCGCCATCCGTCCGTCCGGGTGTATAATAGAAGCGTTATCTTTAAGCTCTTCTTATGAAAAAATCTCTTCTTATAG
>JBBTWC010000018.1:0-8938 GCA_038062975.1 Patescibacteria group bacterium
CCAGATCAGATTACTGCTGGGTTTGCATTAGCCAAAGACATTCATATTCCAGGGGAGTTTCAGTCAATTATGATCTCTGGTATGGGCGGCTCGGCACTTCCAGGAAACCTCTTTCGTATTTATCTCAACGATCTTTTTCGGACAGAATCTCCAGAGAAGCAACCATTGGCTATCTATCAGAATCGTTCATACAATCTTCCTCCAGAGAGCTATGCAAATTGTTTGAATTTTATTTGTTCGTATTCGGGAAATACAGAAGAAACGATATCTTCTTTTCAGGAGGCCTTAGAAAATAAGCTTCCTTGTATTGGTCTTTCGAGTGGCGGAAAGATTGAGGAAATGTGTAAGGAGAACGGTGTACCTCATATCAAGCTTCCTTTGCCGAGCAAAGATTTTCAGCCAAGAATGGGAACAGGGTATTTCTTTAGTGTTCTTTTTCAGGTGTTGGTCAATCAGAAGTTAGTACCGGATATGACTGCTACTCTTCTGAAGGATGCCGAGGTATTAAAGGGGGCACTTCCGGCATTGGAAGAGCAAGGGAAAGAGCTTTCCAAGAAGTTAGTCGGAAAGACTCCAGTTATCTTTTCTACGGCCAAATATAAGTCCGTGGCGATGGTCTGGAAGATCAAGATAAATGAGAATGCCAAGACCCCAGCTTTTTGGAATTTCTTTCCAGAACTCAATCACAATGAAATGGTGGGATATACCAATCCTCAGGCGAAGTTTGCGATCATTATGCTTCGCGATCTTGATACAAATCCAAGGATCGGCGCGCGTTTTGAAAAGACAGCAGAGCTTCTTCGAGAGAAGGGGGTAGAGGTAGAAATACTTGACATGGAAGGGAAAGGGGTATATAGTAAGATATTCACGAGCATTGCGCTTGCAGACTTCACTTCGTACTACCTGGCCCTTGAATACGGACAGGATCCGACTCCGGTCAATATGGTAGAGAAATTAAAGAAGCTTCTCGCTTAGAGAATTTCTCACTTTACAATTTGGAGAATAGAAACTGAGTCTCTTTGGGAATTCCCAGAGAAACGCCGAGGTGGTGGAATTGGTAGACACACTAGCTTCAGGTGCTAGCGGGAGCAATCTCATAGGAGTTCGAGTCTCCTCTTCGGCACAGATTTGAAAATACAATATAGCCGGGCATGGTGCAGAGCGCTTTCAGAGGAAAGCAGTTCTGGAAGAGTTCGATTCTCTTCTCTAAGGGTTCGTATCCCTTTTTCGGCACAAGAAAGAAACTTAAGTCGTTGATCATTTTTTTGGTCAGACTTCTTGTATACGCTTTATGCGTGTGCCCTTTCGTAAATCATTTTAAGTAGGACGAACCTTTCTCAATTTTTGAGCACGGTTTCGTCAAAAAACACTCTATGCAGAGTAATAATCCACAAGGAGGCCAGAATTCTGGTCGTCCAAACAACACGCCAAGAAGTGGTGCTTCGTTGCCACAAGCTGGTGCTACGCCTTCAATAGGTGCCTTTGAAGGTATTGTCGCTCGTGAGCAGTCTTCACGGGCTATGCATCCAAAAAAGGTAACCGGCACGCGGCCTCAGGGTCAGGGTCCAAAGCCAGGTGCTCCAAAGAATCCCAACCAAAAAACGGGACCTCAGGGAAAGTCTGCGCCGAAAAAAGAAGGCGGAAATAATCACGGGAAATCTGGAGGAAAAAAACCTCGTCGTGGTGGAAACCGCGGGTTTCAGCCTGACATGAGTCGCCTTGAACCAAAGAGAAATATGGGTATTGTCCCAGCTATTCCCGAAAAGGTATTGCGTATCATTCCATTGGGAGGGCAGGAAGAAGTTGGTCGCAATATGACCGTCTTTGAATATGGAAACGATATCGTGATCATCGACATGGGTGTTCAATTCCCAGAGGAAGACATGCCAGGTATCGATTATATCGTACCAAACGTCAGTTATCTCAAAGGAAAAGAAAAGAATATTCGTGGCGTTATATTCACTCATGGCCACCTCGATCATATTGGAGCCGCTCCAATTTTGTTGAAGCAACTCAACTATCCAACGATTATCGGTCGTGACTTTACCCTCGCGCTTATTAAGCGAAAGGTAGAAGACGAAGAAAAAGGTGCTGCCAGTCGATTGAAAGCGATTCGCGTGAAGTCACTGGATGACCGTATCAAGCTTGGTGTTTTTGAAGTTCGTTTCTTTGAAGTCGAACACTCTATTATGGATGCTATGGGCGTTGCGCTCGTAACTCCAAACGGATCCATCGTTCACCTTGGTGACTGGATGATTTCCAATGAGCCAGTCAATCCAAAAGACAACGAAGTGTCCTATGGTCACCTCGAGTCTCTTCCAAAACCAACGTTCTTGATGTTGGAAAGTCTCGGTGCGTTGAAGAAAGGTCTTCCGCCATCTGAAACGGAAGTACATACCAATCTCCAGAACCTTATTCGTTCTGCTCCAGGACGTATCATCATCGGAACCTTTGCTTCTCAGGTGCGCCGTATTGCGTATCTCATCGAGTATGCTGAGCGTATGGGAAAGAAAGTAGCTCTCGAAGGTTACAGTATGAAGATGAATATTGAAGTCGCCAAAGAACTTGGATATCTCAAGACGCATCCTGATACGCTCATTACCGTAAACGATATTCACAAGTACGCTGACAATCAGATAGTGATTATCTGTACTGGTGCTCAGGGTGAGCAAAATGCTGCGCTGTCACGTATCGTTACGGATAACCATCGTTTCGTGAAGCTTCAGAAAAATGACACCATCGTATTCTCTTCTTCTGTGATTCCTGGAAACGAACGGAGTATCCAGCGTTTGAAAGACAACTTGTATCGTAAGTGTGATAACGTTGTGCACTCAGACGTTATGGAAATTCACGTCGGTGGACACGGGACTATCTGGGAAATCGAAGAAATTCTTCGCCAGGCCAAGTCAACCTATGTGCTTCCAGTGTATGCCAACCACTATTTCATCAAAGAAGCAGCCAAGATTGCGTATCGCATTGGCTATCCTGAAAAGAATGTCTTTGTTATGGACAACGGACATATCCTCGAAGTTCCAGAGCCAGACAAGGGTATGCCATATCTGATCAAAGAAAAGGCTGATACGAGTTACGTCTTTATCGATGGACTCGGTATCGGAGATATCGGACACGTTGTGCTCCGTGATCGCCAGGTGCTTGCTCAAGACGGTATGGTTGTCGTAACGGTTGTTATCGACAGCAAATCCAAGAATATTATTGGAAATATCCAGATTACTTCTCGTGGGTTTATTCATGTCAAAGAAAACTTTGATCTCGTGAACGAAGCCAAACGCAAAGTCCAAAAGATCGTCAAGGATAGTACGTCCAAAGACACTTCCCTAGACTGGGAGCAGGTTCGCAATCAGATTCGTGAAGGTATTGGGCAGTTCTTCTTTACCAAGACAGAACGTCGACCAATGATCCTTCCAGTGGTTGTCGAAGTATAATTAAAAGAGCCCCGAAAGGGGCTTTTTTAATATGTGTTATTCACGAGAAGTATATCGCCTTCTGGTGACCGCATAATTTCTTGCTAGAAATTTGCTCTATCTCACGCCGTCGCTTTCCGAGCGTCACCAGTAAGGCGTATACTTCTGAAGACGTCGCCATTTTTCGCTTAAATATGCTACAATATTCCTGTAATCGCTAGATATATCAGTATATGAAACAGAGGATTTTTTCGGGAATTCAGCCATCTGGAAATCTGCATATCGGAAACTATTTGGGCGCTATCAAGCAATGGCTTCCGCTTCAGGATGAATATGAGGCTTTGTTTTGCGTAGTAGACCTGCACGCCATTACCGTTCCTCAGGATCCAATAGAGCTTCGTAAGAAGACTTTAGAAATTGCCAAAATTTACTTGGCAGCTGGAATTGACCCAGAGAAGTGTATTCTTTTTGCTCAGTCACATGTGAAAGAGCATACGGAACTGGCTTGGGTTTTGAATACAATTACAAAAAATGCTGATTTATCTAAAATGACACAATTTAAGGACAAATCAGGTCTAAGCTTTGATGAGTTTGAAAAGTTCTTAGATCGAATTGGAGGAGAGGTATTTATCAATAAACTAGTAAAAGAAGCAACGGATGATAATATTGAAGGAATTTTTACAAACAAAGATCTTGCAGAAAAAATTACTGTAGCACACGCGATTGAGCAGTTTTTTAAAACAGGATTAAAGACGGGTTTTGATAGAGGGGTGAATAATGCAAAGAAATACTTCCTTAAAACAAAGGAAAGCTTTAATTCTGTAGCTTTCGGATTGTATGATTATCCGGTTCTTATGGCCGCAGACATCCTTCTCTATGACACGGCGGTTGTTCCAGTCGGGAAGGATCAGGCTCAGCATGTTGAACTTACGCGTACTCTGGCTGAGCGCTTCAATAAGCGGTTCGGTGAAACTTTTGTAGTTCCAGAAGTAAAGCTTTCTAAAGAAGGGCAAATTATCATGGGACTCGATGATCCAAGTAAAAAAATGTCCAAGTCTGCTTCATCAGAGTATAACTATATCTCTTTGACCGATGATGCTACGACAGTAGAAAAGAAAATCAAGAAAGCAGTAACGGATAGTGGATCTGAAATTGTGTACAGCGACGACAAGCCAGCGCTCAAAAACTTGATCAATATTTATACGCTTTTTTCTGATAAGACGCAGGAAGAAGTAGTAGCCATGTATCAGGGGAAAGGCTATGGAGACTTCAAGGCTGGACTTACGGAAGTCATCGTGCATTTCCTTTCTCCATTCCAAGAAAGATTCGCCAGTATTTCTGACGAAGAAGTTGAAGGAGTTCTTCGGAAAGGTGCAGAGAAGGCTCGTACCATTGCAAAAGAAAAGATGCGACAAGTGAACGAGAGAGTAGGATTTCTTTCAGCGGAATAGAGAATTTTCAAGGAAAACAAACAACCCCGCCAGAGCGGGGTTTTTTGATACTTGACAGAATAGCTATATACATATAACCTAGGTATGAGGTTAATGAAATGAAGAAAAAATATATGAAACAAGAAGATAAGAAGCTGGCGGCAGCCCGGAGCCTAAAGAAGGCGCAAGGGACACTTGTGACCGTACTTGGCATGGTCGAGGATAGTGGTTCTGATTGTCTTTCGACAGTGCAACAGATCGACTCCGTCATTGGGCTCCTTCGTTCGGCGAGACGCAGTGTCGTCACTGGTCGTATGGAAGAATGTTTTGGTAAGGAGTTAAAGGGGGATAAGAAGGTTACCGCTGAGATGCTCAATCTCTATAACCGTATCGCGTAGGAATCGATAAAGGGAAACATATGGAGACATTTACCATTGTACCGTTTCACTCTGATCGAGGCTGTCTTTCATATCTTGTTACAGACCAAGAAACTAAGGAGGCGGCCCTCATTGATCCGAGCGAAGAAATAGAAGGAGTGTATGCAGATTATTTTTCCAAGCATCGAGATGTGAAGCTTCTGTACATCCTGGAGACGCATACTCATGCTGATCACGTGTCGCTGGGGCGTAAGTTTCGCGAAACAACGGGTGCAAAGATTGGTATGAGCGAGTATTCACCTTCGCCGAGCAAGGATATTGCATTGAAAGATAAAGAGAGTGTAATGATTGGAAAGACGGAAATTTCTGTCTGGTATACACCTGGTCATACCAACGAGAGTCTTTCCTTTCAGGTAGGAGAAAATCTCTTTACTGGAGACATGCTTTTGATTGGAGGGACGGGACGGACCGATTTTCAGCTTGGCGAGAGTGATCGGTTGTATAAAAGTTTGGTGAGAGTCCTCTCTCTTCCTGATGAGACAGTTATCTATCCGGCACACAATTATAAGGGTGAAGTATCGACTACTCTTGCTAAGGAAAAGGAAGGAAACGAACGCCTCAAGCTAGCAGTTCAGGGGAGACAAGAGGAATTTGTTTCGCTCATGAATATTCACCAGCCTCCGGCTCCAGAACTTTTTGATATATCAATTCGTGAAAATACGAAATAAGTAACAGAAAATAATCTATGAAAAGTAAAGAACTAAAGGAAATACTTGTAAGCACTCCGGAACACGTTATTGTGATTGATGTCCGTGAACCAGATGAGTTTGCAGAAGCACCGCTTCTTTTTGATCATCGTGGATATTACAATTTACCGCTCGGGCTTGTCTGCTCTCTTCCGAAGGAGGAATTGATCGCTCGATTAGAAGAGGTGGCTGGCAAGAGTAATAAGACGCTTGACGATGTAACGTTGGTTGTAAGTTGTCGCTCCGGCGGACGCTCCAGTCTTGCTCAAGAGCGCTTGCGAGCGCATGGTGTTGAAGTGGAAAATCTTGAGGGAGGCTACCTCGGCTGGTAAGTATTCTTGGAATTGAAAAACGCCTCGATCTTCTTTGGATCGATGGCGTTTTCTTTTGCGGATGTTACCGCGGACGAGGATTGAGTTCGGCACTCGCACGCTCCCTCGTCAGTATTCTCGGGAGGCAACCCTGTTCATTCGAACAGGCACCGTGTTCTTCAATGAAATGAGTCCTGGTCTGCGGAATATCACAACCACAGAGCTCCGGCAGATTTTTGCCAGGAGGCTGGGTCATGAAGGGGCAAAGAATAACCCCTTTGGACCGTGACGCTTGTAGGGCATTCCTCCATTCGCACAGAGTGGGGCGAACTTTTGTGTGCATCTTATTTCTCCGAGGAGCTGTTGTGAAGATACTGCTTTTTGAGCTAGAAAAAAACCGCCCATAGGGGCGGCTTATAGCGCTTGTTGTGTTCCGGTGATAGGGTGGTTTTTTCTGCTCATTGGTTCTGATTATAGTCGGAGAGAAATGAGCTGTCAAATTTTTTGTAATAGGCTTTTGCTAATGGATTTGCTTCTCAGGGTACGCATATTTTTCTGCTGAAAAATTGCTCCATCTCGCGCCGTCGCGCTCCGAAGCCCCTTCAAAACAAATCCAATTAGCAGATTCGAAAGATTCTTTCGAATATCTATCCTCGGATGATAGTGAGGAGCTCTGCTTCTTTTTCTTTCATTTCCTCCAAGGTTTCGGCTTCAAGGTTGAGACGAAGAAGGGGTTCGGTATTCGATGCGCGGACATTGAACCACCAGGTAGGATATTCTACTTTCAAACCATCAAGTTCATGTTGTGATCCATCTGCGTATTTTTCTTTGAGGGTTGCAAGGACTCGTTCTTTATCTTCTACTTCACTGTTTATTTCTCCAGAGTGATGATAGCGACGAATTTCTTTAACAATCTGAGAGATGGACTCTCCGGTTTCTGCCATGAGGTTGAGGAGGAGAATCGCTGGAAGAGTTCCTGCTTCAGCGAAAGAATTTTCTTCAAAGTAGTAGTGACCAGAAAGTTCACCAGCAAAGACAGCTCCTTCATCGCGCATTTGTCTTTTAATGTTGGCATGACCCACTTTACATTCTTTGGCTGTACCGCCGTTTTCTTCGATAATTTCTTTTACGGCACGTGAAGAGCGAAGATCATAGAGAATGGTTGCTCCAGGATGTTTTTTGAGGATAATCTTTCCGATCAGTCCCGTAATGAGATCCATAGGAATGATTTCTCCTTGTTCATCCACAAAGCCGATGCGATCAGCATCTCCGTCGTAGGCGATACCAAGATCCGCTTTCACTTCTTTTACCTTTTCACGAAGCTCGTCGAGAGTGTCGGTTTTGAGCGGGTTAGCTTCGTGACATTCAAAAGGATGATCCAGGTCATTGTAGAGATGTACCAGAGAAAGATTGGCCGGGTATTTCTCATAAATAGGAAGTTCAAATATTCCCATAGCATTGGCCGTGTCGATAACGAGGGAAAACTTTTTGTCACCAAAGTTTGCAAAGCTTGCGAAGTAGTCAAGGTATTCTTGGCGAATATCGTGAGAACTAAGAGTTCCCTTAGTAGGGGAGTCTACAAAATTTCCAGCTATGGCGAGGTCTCGGATTTCTCGTAAACCAGAATTTTCTCCTACTGGCAGAGCTCCTCGAAGGGCGATTTTGAGACCGTTGTATTCCGGAGGGTTGTGTGAGGCAGTAATGGAGATAGCTGCATCAATATCCAAGCGTCCTGCAGCAAAGTACACCATAGGCGTTGTAATGACACCAAGATCAATGACATTGCAACCCTGATCGAGTGCGCCCCGAGTAAAGCTCTCAAAGAGGCTCGGGCTCGACGTACGTATATCGCGACCAACAGCAATTGTTTTGGTGCCAAGGTGCGCTACGACAGCTCGGCCGATAGCGTAGGCGCCCGCCTCATCTAATTGATCTGGATAGGTGCCTCGGATATCGTAGGCTTTGAAAATGCTTGCATCCATAAAGATTCACTAAAAAGTAATGTGTGTATTATACCATTTTCCCGTTAGAATGAGGCTTTTTTCGGATAGATTTTGTATTGACAAAAAGAGGTTTTTATGATAGTATTTCCGGTATGTAAAGCTGCCAAATGATAGGGGAATTTCCGATGCAGCGAGTGGTTATTGTTGTTCTTATTCGGGAGAATGGGCAAAAGAAAGTGCTGTGTCAGCGCGGTAAGTTGCCTGAAGTTCTCCTGAAGGAAAAAGAGGATCCGTTGAACGGGTTCACCAAATACTGCCAGGAGTACTTCCCGCAGTTCCGCTTCAATCGCCGTCTTCGGACGACGACTGGCCCTCACTTTACAGGGCATAACCGTGAGACGTTCGTGGTTTTCCAGTATGTGGACGCTGCTGTTGCCTTCTTCGTTGAGTCGGAGATGGAACAGAAGGCCTACTGGAGAGCCCACGATGAACTCTCGGATATCGGGAATGTGTGCCATGTGATTCAGGATCATCTGCAGACAGCATCGCAGGCGGCCTGAAAGGGGACGACGAGAGACGCAAAGCGTCGAAGAATTTAAGAGGAGGGTAGACGTGAAAACACGCGCCCTCCTTTTCAATTGACCAAACCTTTTTTTTCTGCGAGACTGAAACATACTCTTTATAGATATTCTATGTCACTGAAAGTTGG
>JBBTWC010000019.1:0-17147 GCA_038062975.1 Patescibacteria group bacterium
GTCCATTTGTAATACTCCGGATCTGTGGTGTTTATTTCACGATCCCAATCATACGTGAAGCCAATCATCTGAAGTTGCTTCTTGTAGGTGGCGACATTTTCTCTCGTTGAAATCTCAGGATGAACCTTATTCTTTAAAGCATATTGCTCGGCTGGAAGACCAAAAGCATCCCATCCCATAGGATGGAGTACCCCATACCCCTGAAGCTGCTTCATACGAGCCACAACGTCTGTTGCGATATACCCTTTTGGATGTCCTACATGGAGCCCGGCTCCAGAAGGATAGGGAAACATATCCAAAGCATAGTATTTCTCTGCACGGTCATATTGACGGTACACGCCGTTCTTTTCCCACTCATCCTGCCATTTCTGCTCAATGGAACTTGGGTTGTACGGAGTTTTCATAGTCATTTTTCCTTATCTACTCTCCTACTCTACCCGAAAATGGCTTTCCTATCAACCAAAGAGCCTGAAAATAAGCCAAAAGAAAAGAGCGCCCAGAGGCGCTCTTGAAAGAAAAAACAATATCTATTCTATCGAAGAAAGAGCTTCCAAGGTAACATCTACTACCTTTTGAGGATCTACCAGAGACTTCACGAGATAGTATTCTGCAGCACCCAAATCCCCTACCTTCTGAAACATGTCGTCGCTATCGACGTTACTGAGAATAACGACTGGAATCTTTTTGAGTATCTCATCGGATCGCAAAATCTTGAGAGCTTCCAAACCATCCATCACCGGCATTTGAATATCCAAGAGAATCACGGCTGGATGTTGTTCGCGCACAATACGAAGTCCTTCTTCACCATTTGCTGCGGTTGCTACCGGAAATCCTTCTCGCTCAAACTTAAGCTTATAGATAGTACGGATGTCTTCGTTATCATCAATGATACACACAAGGCGCTTTTCAGATAGCTGTTCCATAGTTTTTCTTATAGTACCCTTATTCTATCTATTCCAAACCCCTTTTGTAAAGCGGGCTCTATTCACTCCCCTCTCCCATAGTAATCCCTCTATGGGTACGGTGCTTTCGTGCTACTTTGATACGAGCCAATTCTTTCTCCAAAATAGCAGCTGTTCTGGCATACTCTTCATCATCCATCGACAGACGATCTTTCTTTAGCTCTTCTGCTCTCTTCCGGGCTTCTTCGGCACGGACCACGTCAATTTCTTCGGCGCGCTCAGCAGTATCTGCTAGGACAATAAGCGTATCGTCGTGAAACTCTACGAAGCCACCAGAAGTCGCCAAGCTCACTTCTTCGGAAGAAAGATTTTTTTTAAGAAGAATCTCTCCAGCCTGAAGCGTCCCAATATAGGGCATATGCTTTGGCAAAATTGTTATTTCTCCACGCTCAATAGGCAAAGTGGCCTGATCAACCTCTTCTTCAAAGACGGTTCGTTCTGGAGTAACAATTTTAAACTTGATAGACATACCTATTTTCTTCCATCAGCAATCACTTCTTCGATAGAGCCTTTCATATAGAAAGCCTGCTCTGAAATATCATCCAATTCTCCTGAAAGAATGCGCTCAAAACCAGTAATCGTGTCCTCGAGTTTCACATATTTTCCTGGAGCTCCCGTAAACTGTTCTGCTACGAAAAATGGCTGAGAAAGATATCTCTGAATTTTACGGGCACGCGTCACGGTCATTTTGTCATCGTCCGTTAATTCTTCCATACCCAAGATAGCAATGATATCTTGGAGGTCTTTGTAACGCTGAAGTACCTTCTGCACTGCGCGAGCCACTGTGTAGTGACGCTCCCCAACAATCTGTGGATCAAGGATCGTAGAATTCGAATCAAGCGGATCAACAGCTGGGTAAATACCAATTTCTGTCAGAGCACGGTTGAGCACTACCATAGAATCCAAGTGAGCAAATGTCGTTGCTGGAGCTGGATCGGTCAAGTCATCAGCTGGCACATACACTGCCTGTACAGAAGTGATGGAACCCTTGTTGGTAGAAGTGATACGTTCCTGAAGTACACCCATTTCTTCAGCAAGTGTTGGCTGGTATCCTACCGCACTTGGAATACGTCCGAGGAGTGCTGATACTTCGGATCCTGCCTGCGTAAAGCGGAAAATGTTGTCTACGAACAAAAGAACATCTTTTCCTTCATCGTCACGGAAAGATTCAGCCATGGTAAGAGCTGTAAGTGCCACGCGCTGACGAGCTCCTGGTGGCTCGTTCATCTGACCAAACACAAGCGCGGTTTTGTCGAGTACTCCCGATTCTTTCATTTCGTAGTACAAATCATTTCCTTCACGAGTACGCTCTCCAACACCAGCAAAAACAGAATATCCTCCGTGCTCAGAAGCGATGTTACGAATCAGCTCCTGAATAACCACTGTCTTTCCTACTCCAGCACCTCCGAAAAGACCAACCTTTCCACCCTTCATAAAAGGACAGATGAGATCAATCGACTTGATACCGGTCTCAAAAATTTCAGCTTTTGTAGACTGCTCATCAAAAGCAGGAGCAGCGCGATGAATAGAACGACGTGTCTCAACGGTTATCTCTTCTTTTCCATCAATAACTTCACCGAGAACATTAAACATGCGTCCGAGTACTGCCTGACCTACTGGAACGGAAATAGGAGCTCCGGTTGATTCTACTTCTACGCCACGACGAAGACCATCAGTTGAACCCATAGCTACGGCGCGTACACGATTCCCTCCCAGGTGTTGATGTACTTCTGCAATGAGATTTCCTTCTTCGCGTACAACCAAAACAGCATCGTACACTTTTGGAAGCTCTGTTCCTTCAGAAAATTCAACATCGATCACTGGACCAATGATTTGGATAATTTTCCCTTTTTGCATATCAGTTGAGAATTTAGAACTTGGAAGAGAGAATCTATAATGCTACATTCTCTGTTTCAAATACCAATACCCTATTTTTGAATCGCCGCCATACCAGCCGAAAGCTCAGCAATTTCTTGTGTGATCTTTTGCTGACGAATCTGGTTGTACGCGAGTGTCAAACCATCGGTCATATCCTTGGCAGCATCCGTCGCATTTCGCATAGCAAGCATTCTGGCTGATTCTTGCGAAGCGTTGGACTCCAAAACAGCATGATACAACTCCATTTCTAACAATCGTGGAATCATACGCTCCAAAACAGAAGCAGGATTTGGCTCGATAATATATTCCGGATGAGAAGATGGGCCCGCTTTCACTTCTTTCCCAATTTCCCGCACTGCCTTTTCTGTATCTTTAAGAGCAACTGGGAGGAGCGCCCGAACCTTTACTTCCTGAACCATCATAGAAAGATAATCTGTGTACACCATAACAACGCGGTCTACCCGCTTGGAAGCAAATTCCTCCAAGATAACCTTCGCGACTGGACGCATCGCTTCAGCGGTCGGTGTAGTAAGGACATCTGGAAAAGATGCCAGAATCTCCTTCCCCATTCTTCGTACCGCGTTCTCGCCTTTTTTCCCAATAGTGACAAAACAGTGTTCACGAGTAGCGTCCTCGGAAAGCGTCTGACGAAGCTTCTTGATTACCTGCGCATTAAATGCCCCACACAGCCCACGATTACTCGAGAGAACAACGTACAATTCTTTCTTCACTTCGCGCTCATGAATCAAAGGATGATCTTCCCTAACAGCATCGCGCAGCGTACGAAGCACGCTTACCGCTCCTTCGGCATACGGACGAATCGCGAGTACCGAACTCACTGCTTTACGAACTTTGACAGCAGAAATCATCTCCATAGCCCGGGTAATCTTTCCCGTGCTCTTCACTCCTTTGATGCGACTTTTGATGTCTCGTGCCGAAGCCATATACAGTTCCTAAACGGAAAATACTTTCTTAAACTCTGCGATACATTCTTTAAGCTTTCCTTCTACTTCTTCAGTCAGCGCTTTTTCTTTCTGAATCATCGCCAGTACTTCTTTTCCTTCTGTTTCAAGATAGGCAAGCAGTTCACGCTCGAAACGAGCCACTTCTTCGACAGCTACATCATCCAAAAACCCACGAGTAAGGGTATACAGTACTGCGACTTCTTTTTCTACAGAAAGTGGAGCGTACTGTGGTTGCTTGAGCATTTCTACAGCACGACGACCACGCTCAATCATGGTACGAGTCTTTTCATCCAAATCAGATCCAAACTGTGCAAAAGCTTCCAGTTCACGGAACTGAGCCAAATCAAGACGAAGTGTTCCAGATACCTGCTTCATAGCCTTGATCTGCGCTGCGGAACCCACACGAGAAACAGACAAACCAACGTTTAAAGCTGGACGGATACCTTTGTAAAACAAATCTGCTTCAAGATAGATCTGACCATCAGTGATAGAAATAACGTTGGTTGGAATATATGCGGAAACATCCCCTGCCTGAGTTTCAATAATCGGCAAAGCGGTAAGCGATCCACCTCCGTACTCTTTTGAAAGCTTAGCGCTTCTCTCCAAAAGACGAGAGTGAAGATAAAACACATCTCCAGGATAGGCTTCACGACCTGGTGGACGACGAAGGATAAGAGAAATCTGACGGTATGCAACAGCATGCTTAGAAAGATCATCGTAGACAACGAGCACGTCTTTTCCTTGGTCCATAAAATACTCTCCCAAAGAACAGCCTGCGTATGGAGCAATAAAGGAAAGCGCTGCAGGATCAGAAGCACCAGCCACGACTACGATTGTATATTCCAGCGCTCCCGCTTTGGTAAGCTCTGCGACAATACGAGCTACTTTGGATTCTTTCTGGCCGATAGCAACGTAAATACAAATTACGTCCTGACCTTTCTGATTCAAAATAGTATCAATAGCGATAGCGGTCTTTCCTGTCTGACGGTCACCAATAATAAGTTCACGCTGACCACGACCCACTGGGATAAGAGCATCGATAGCCTTGATACCTGTTTGCAGTGGCTGATTTACTGACTGACGCGTAATAACACCAGGAGCGATCTTTTCTACTGGGTAAAATTTTGTTCCGACAAATTCTCCTTTTCCGTCGATAGCCTGGCCCAATGGAGAAAGGACGCGACCAATAGCCGCTTCTCCAACTGGTACAGAAAGGATACGTCCCGTACTCTTAGCGGTCATTCCTTCTCGGATATCACCGGTTTCTTCAAGGAGCATAACACCCACTTCGCTCTCTTCGAGGTTGAGAGCTACTCCAAAGGTTCCGTTCTCAAACTCTACCATTTCAGAAGCCATCACATCGGAAAGGCCCGCGATACGAGCGACACCATCACCTACTTCAAGCACCGTTCCAATAGCTTCAGCTTTTGGTTCGTGATGAAAATCAGCAATATGCTTTTTTAATTCCTGGATCAGTGGGTTACTCATAGAATGAAAGAATCTACGGATTATACTTTATGTAAAATTTTTCTTGAGAGCCGAGAGTTCTGTTTTTAGTGTCGCATCAAACAACGCAGATTCTGTGCGAAAGCGAGCTCCGCCTAATACACTCGCATCAACAGAAAATGAAAGTGTGAGTTTTCTTCCCGGAAACAATTGTTCGGCTTTCTTGGAAAGAAGCGTTTTCATCTCTGGAGTCGCTTCGGTTGCTGTCACTATCGCTACCGTCGTCTCAAGATTCTTTTCTCTTTCCAAACGCTCCAGCTCTTTTACAATAGATGGAAGTTTTTTTGTCTCCCCTCGTCTTGTAAGAAAGGCAATCAGATTTGATACCAAATTCTCACTCTTCCCTTCGGAAGAGAGCAGAGAGAAAGCCTTTGCATATTGGACAGGAGTCGGACGCATAGAGAGAACAAACAATTAACCAAGAACCTTTTCGATGAGAGCCTTCTCTTTTTCAGGATCCATTTTTTCCTTTATCACCTTTTCCACAGCCGCTAAAACCAAAGAACCGAGCTCTTCTTTTGCATCACGCATACTTTTGGCACGTTCTTCCTGTATTTTTCCTTCTGCTTCAATAAGGAGTGTTGCAATCTTCGCTTCAGTTTCCTTTTGTCTCTCAGCGTCACGTTTCTTGGCAGACTCTTCTGTCTTAGCGATAAGAGCCCTTGCTTCTTCGCGGGCTGCCTTCAACACTTCTTTCTCTTTCTCTTCGAGGGATGCAAGCTTTACTGTTGCGGCCTCAGCATCCTGCAACCCCTTCTCTATCCGCTCAGTTCTCTCTGCGAGAAACGCAAGCATCGGCTTGTATGCAAACCGATGCAGGACAAACAAAAGAATAGCAAAGTTGACTGCCTGAGCAATAAGTAACCTCCAATCAATTCCGAGCTTTGCAAAAATATCCATTGAATTTCAATACAAAATTTTGATCCGACAAAGAAAATATCTTTTCGCCTTGACGAAAAAATTATCCAAAGAGAATCATAAGAGCAACAACCAGAGCATAAATGGCTACAGCTTCTGTTACAGCGATTGCAAGAATCATTGTTGTCTGCACCTTTCCTTGTGCTTCTGGGTTACGTCCAATAGCTTCGAGAGCCTTTGAAGCAAGGATACCAAGACCGATACCAGGTCCAATAGCTCCAAGACCCATAGCAAGGGCTGCTCCGATAAGTTTTGCTGATTCCACTTCCATACTCTTTTGTTGATAAATTATTAGAGTTTTGAAATATTCAATTACCTATTATAAGGCCATTTTTCGTTTCTGTCCAACCAAACGATTTTCTAATGCTCCATCTCGACTGTCGACATTTTGAGGAAAACGAGAGTGAGCATTGCAAAAACAACCGCCTGAATAAATCCAACGAAAATCTCGAGAAACAAGAATGGCAAAGGAAGAATATACGGCACCAAGTGAAGCATCACGGTTAGGAGCACCTCTCCAGCAAAAACATTTCCAAACAAACGAAAGGTGAAAGAAATAGTCTTTCCGATCTCACTCACAAGCTCCAAGATGCCCACCAAAGTTCCGATAACATATGGCTTATGAAACGGGCTTACCAGAAATTTCTTCCCGTAACGTACAGCTCCCAGAGCCGCAATACCGGTTACCTGAATAGTGATTACCGTAATAAGTGAGAGGGCGAGGGTAAAATTCAAATCCGCAGAAGCGCTACGCAAAAATGGGATAATAGTAGCGTGCCCCTCACTTTCGTGAGTGAGTCCTACCGTACCAAGACCAGGCAACAGTCCCGCCCAGTTGGAAATAAGTACGAAGAGGAAAATAGTCGCGACGAGAGGAAAAAATTTCAAAGCCTGCTTCTTATCCTGAGTGACGCTTTCGATAAGATCGAGGAGTGCTTCAAAGATAATTTCAAAGATATTCTGTAGCCCTCGTGGAACCAACTGCATATTCTTTCTCACAAGCTGAGAAAGAATAATAAGAAAAAGACTCACCAAGACACCCACAAGAAGAGCGTTCGTTACTGGAAAGGTTCCGATAGAAAAGAGTTTTTCAGCCGCGATCGATATTTCCATGAGAGGAGAGAATACTGTGTATACAAAAAAGGGGCTAAACCCCATCCTTTAAGCGCTTCTAGTATAGTTCGCAAATGAAGACACGTCAAACCACCGAGATTCGAGAAAATACCTTTTGTAAATTCCTTTCCAACGCACTATCCAATACTGGTCGGGTTACCCCAAGAAGCTCACATACCTTTTCGGCCGTGTAGATCGCAAAAGCCGGCTCGTTTCGCTCTCCCCTCTTTGTCTGAGGAGCAAGGAATGGACAATCGGTCTCTACAAAGATCCGTTCCAAAGGGATAAGCTTTACGGTTTCCGTAAGATCATCTTTGGTCCCCACAAGAGGTTTTTTCACTGGATAGGTAATGTTCCCTGTAAAAGAAAAGTACACATTTGGAAGCTCAAGAAACTGCTTCGTCACTTCTGTATCCCCCATATAACAATGGAGAATAACCGCTGGCAGATTCTGTCCTGAAGCTCGTAAAAGAGAAAGCATATCCTCATATGCGTCCCTACAATGAACAATCACTGGGAATTGAAGACGCTGTGCCAATTCAAGCTGTGCCACGAACCCAGCTTTTTGCTTTTCTTTTGTATCAGTATCAATACCTCCGTGACTTTCTGAGTAATCCAATCCGCACTCACCAATAGCGATCACCCTTTCATCTTTTGTAAATGCTTCAAGCTTCCCTACCAATTCTGATACATCTACTTCATCTGCGCTTTCACCTTTTCGAAATTCATTAGGATGAATACCTACTGATGCATACACATCATCGAATTGATGCGCTAGTTCCACGGACTGCTGACACTCATTCAAATCACATCCTACAACAATCATTTCCTTGATTCCTGCCTCACGAGCACGAATAATTACCGCCTCACGATCTTCATCGTAGCTCTTCCAATACAAATGAGTATGAATATCTAACATACTACACGAGACGCTGAAAAAGAGGTTCTGTTTTCCCTTCCTTAAGGGCCTTCTCGATTTTTTCAGAAGTTTCTGGAAGGAATGGCTTCAAAAGAAGTGTCATTTCAGACAAATCAGTAAGAAGCTTTTTGATAACCACCTCAAAAGCATCCTGATCCGTTTTCACAAGAATCCAGGGTTTATGTTCATCAATATATTTATTGGCCTCAGTAATTTTTTTCCAAGTATACAAAAGCGCATCGGCCAATTGATACTCATTCAACAATACCTGAAAATCTTCTGGCAAACTTGTTGGTACTTCCGGAGAAAACGATTCTCGAAGTCCTTCTGAAAGCTTCGTGACTCGAGACACGAGATTTCCCAAACCATTAGCCAGATGCGCGTTATACGTCTCTATCATACGCTCGGGAGTCAGATCAACATCATCTCCAAAGTTTCCAGCAGAAAGAAGGAGATACCGTGTTCCATCGACGCCAAACTTTTCTAGCATCTCGTCGGTAGAAATTACGTTTCCAAGAGTCTTACTCATTTTCTTTCCTCCAGAAAGGATATGTCCATGAGTAAAGAGGAGTTTCGAGGTTGGAATATCAAGATGCATAAGCATTGCCTGCCAAATCGTTGCATGCACCCGAAGAATATCTTTCCCGATAAACTGCACATCTGCTGGCCATTCTTCTGGAATACTTTTCAGATCCCCATCCCATCCTAATACCGTAAGGTAATTCAAAAAAGCATCTACCCAAACATAGGCAGTGTGCGCAGGATCAAAAGGAAGAGGAACACCCCAAGTAACATTTTTTCTCGACACAGAAATATCTTTCAGGGTCTCTTTTTTCAAAAAAGAAAGTATTTCAGTTTTATACCGTTCAGTCTTCAGAGAGATTTCTCCTGTTTCGATTCTCCGGATAAGTTCAGCCTGGACTTCGGTCATCTTGAGCAAATACGCCTCCTCCTTTAAGAGCTCCGGTACCGTATTGTGATCCGGACATTTCCCGTCGGCTAAATCTCCAGGCATCTTAAACTGCTCACACCCAACACAATACAGCCCCTCATATTCCCCTTTATAGATAGCGCCTCGATCATACAATTCTTGAAGCACTTTTTGTACAGCCAACTTATGATCTAGCTCCGTCGTCCGAATAAATCGCGTATGAGAAATATTGAGCTTCCCCCACAGCTCCTGAAATTCTTTGGCAATACTATCAACAAATGCCTGAGGTTCCATTCCAGACTCTTCCGCCTTCTGCTGGATCTTCATTCCATGCTCATCTGTCCCTGTCGAAAAAAACACCTCTTCTCCAAGAGACCTTCTATACCGAGCAATAACGTCAGCAGCAAGCGTCGTATACGCATGCCCCAAGTGCGGACTGCCATTCACGTAATAAATTGGAGTGGTAACAAAAAATGGTTTCTTCATAGTCTTAATTATACGCTATCACAGAAAACTCTCCTTTTACCTTCTCTGGATGCTCGCCGAAATAATCCAAAACCTCTTCGCTCGTTCCACGGATAATCTCTTCAAACATCTTGGTGAGCTCGCGTCCGACAATCAATTTTTTCTCTGGAGAAAAGCTTTTGAGTGACTCAAAACTCTTGAGCACACGATGAGGAGATTCGTAATACACTACTGGAATATCGCTACTCGCTACTGCTTTGAAAAATGTTTCTCTCCCCTTTTTATGTGGTGGAAATCCGCGAAAGATAAACTCACGCATATCAATACCCGCGACACTCACCATAGCCCCGAGTGCCGACGCTCCAGGAATAGGAACAACACGAATACCAGCCATCAAAGCAAATTCTACTAACCGGTTCCCTGGATCAGATAATCCCGGTGTACCCGCATCCGTTACCAAGGCAAAGCTTTCTCCTTTCTCCAAACGCTCCACTAAACTCATCGCCTTCTTTTGATCAGTATGTTCATGAAAAGAAATCAATGACTTTTCAATTTCAAAATGTTTCAAGAGCTTACTCGTAACTCGGGTATCTTCAGACAAGACAGCGGAAACTTCCTTCAGTGTCTCAATAGCACGAAGCGTCATGTCTCCCAAATTTCCAATGGGAGTAGCGACAATAAAAAGTGTTCCAGCGGGCATACTTTAGAGGTGAAGCAAATTCTGCAACTTCTTCTGATTGACTTTCGGACTAATAATAGCCATGTTCAGTTTCTTGTCCTGGAAGATGTTCTTTGCAAGACGCTGTATATCTTCTGCGGTTACGGCATCAATCTTCTTGGCAGCTTCTTTTGGTAGAAGAATTTCGTGACGCAAAGTTTCCTGAGTAGTGAGATAGCCTACGATATCATCTGATCCTTCAAACGCGAGCGCCATCTTCCCCTTAATATGGTCTTTCGCCTTTTTTAATTCTTCTTTGCTTACCAATTCGGTTGTGAGCTTCTTGTACTCAGCCAAAATAACTTCAAGGGCTTTTTCTAAGTTCTCGTGTTCAACACCTGCCTGTGTCGCAAGGTATCCAGCATCCGTGTAGTATTCCACATCTGTATGCACACTGTAAGCGAGTCCTCGACGCTCACGTACTTCAATAAAGAGTCGGCTCGACATTCCAGATCCCAGAATTGTTCCCAAAACTGAGAGGACATAACGATCCTTGTGAAACATATCAAATGTTCGTACGCCCACTACAAGCTGTGTCTGATCCGTCTTCTTTTCTTTGAAGAACATCTGTGGCTCTTTCTGCTTCTCAACCATCTTTTTCGCTATCGGTCGCTTTCCCGTACGAATCTTGGAAAAATGCTTTTCAATTTCTTTCTTCACTATCTTTGGATCAATCTTTCCAGCAACTCCCACCACAACGTTTTCTGCGGTGTATCCGTAGTTTAAGAACTTGATAAAGTCCTTGCGCATGAAGGTCCGGATGTTATCCTTTGGTCCAGCAATATCCCATCCCAATGGTGTATCACCATACAGAAGTGTTTCAAAATACTCCGCCACTCTGCGCCGTGGCATATCTTCATACATATTGATCTCTTGGAGCACCGCTCCGCGCTCACGATCAATTTCTTCTTGTTCAATCTTGGCATTTAAAAAGAGATCACTCACCACATCAAGTGCCGTCTCCCAGTGACGAGCCTCTACCTTGGCGTAGTAGGCTGTATGATCTTTGCCGGTATAGGCATTGTATTCAGCACCAAGGGCATCAAGTTCTTTTGAAATATCCAACGCCGTAGGACGCTTCTCCGTTCCCTTAAAAAACATGTGCTCCAAAAAATGAGCCATGCCGTTTTCTTTGCGAGTCTCGTAGCGAGAACCAACACCGGTCATAACAATCACTGTTGCCGTTTCTGTATCCTGCATCGGAGCCAAGATAATACGCAGTCCATTCTTCAAAGTATGCTTCGTGTATTTCATATTTCAATCAATTCGAGAATTAAAATCCAACCGGAGAATCTACGCGCTCATTTTTCCTGCTAGGTAGCTTTGAAGATCACTTATAGCAATACGTTCCTGTGCCATTGTGTCACGATCACGGACAGTGACGGCGTTGTCTTCAAGAGAATCAAAGTCAACGGTGATACAGTATGGAGTACCGATTTCATCCTGACGACGATAGCGCTTTCCAACGTTTCCATTGTCATCAAATTCTGCGCGCCACTCCATTTTAAGAGCGTCGTATATTTCGCGGGCTTTTGCGACAAGCTCTGGTTTGTTCTTCAAAAGTGGAAACACCGCTACCTTTATTGGTGCCAACTTCTTCGGAAGACGAAGGACGGTACGAATATCCCCTTCCCCTACTTCCTCTTCAGCATAGGCATCGGTGAGAACGGCTAAAAAGGTTCGGTCTACTCCAACAGAAGTTTCTACGATGTACGGAGTATACTTTTCATTCGTTTGTGGATCACGAAATGACAGATCTTCCCCAGAGAACTTACTATGCTGAGTCAAATCATAGTCTCCGCGATTGTGTATACCTTCCAATTCCTTAAATCCAAAAGGGAAATTGTATTCGATATCCCACGCGGCCTTGGCGTAGAAAACCAAATTCTCGTGCTGATGCCAGCGAAGATTTTCTTTCTTGATACCGAGATCAAGATAGTATTGGAAACGGCGCTCTCTCCACTCTTCGTATACCTTCTCTGCGTCACCCGGATGCACAAAATACTGCATTTCCATCTGCTCAAACTCACGCTTGCGGAAGATGAATTGTCGAGCGGTGATTTCATTGCGGAAAGCCTTTCCAATCTGCGCTACTCCGAAAGGAACTCTGACGCGAGTAGAATCCAAAACATTTTTAAAGTTCACATAGATACCCTGGCACGTTTCACCGCGCAGATAGGTTGGCTCTTTGGTCCAATTATCAGAAAAATTTCCTAGGTTTGACTGTACTAAAAGGTTAAAGTTTTTCGCTTCTGTGAAATCACTTGCTCCACACTTCGGACACTTTACCTTTCCTTTATTCTCATTGAAAAGCTGATTAATCTCCTCTTCAGTCATCTTTTCATCTGCAAATACTCCAGCTTCTTCCAAAAGATGATCCACTCGGACGCGAGTATGACACTTACGGCATTCAGAAAGCGGATCGCTAAAGCCTCCAACGTGCCCAGAAGCTTCCCATACTTTTGGAAGCATAAAAATAGCACTGTCGAGACCGACAATATTCTCATTCTGATTCACCATCGCCTTCCACCACGCTTGGCGGATATTATTCGCAAGCTCTACGCCATATGGTCCGAAGTCATACACGGCGGAAAAACCACCGTAAATTTCCGAGGATGGAAAGACAAAACCTCGCCGTTTACAGAGAGAAACAATTTTCTCCAAAGTGACAGTATTTTCTTGAGCCATAGAAAGAAAAAAGAGACAAATCAATGCCTCATTCTAGCCATTTTTGGCTGTATTGTCAAAAACTTCCGTCTCCGATTTTCGTAATTCCTCCATCAATCGAAGGTAAAAACGAAGGTTATGAACGGAGGCGAGTCGTCCTGCAAGTGGCTCATCTACGGTAAAAAGATGTCTCAAATAAGCGCGTGTATACCTCGTACACAGATGACAGTCACAACGAGAATCCACTGGGGTAAAATCTTCTCGATGCTTTTCATTCTGGATATTGATGGTCTCATAAAACGAGCCGTCTACATTCAAAGACTGATCCGTCCAGACAAACAGCCTTCCATGACGCCCTTCACGAGTAGGAATCACACAGTCAAACATATCCACTCCAGCTTCTACGGCGCGTACGATTTCCTCTGGACGACCAAGTCCCATCAAATACCGTGGCTTGTCTTCTGGTATAGAAGGAAGTGTCCAGGCGAGTACATCAGCGAGTGTTTCTCGTGGTTCACCTACAGCCACTCCTCCTACTGCGTATCCATCAAAACCAATCTCGATCAACTGACGCGCGCTTTCCTGACGCAAATCTTCATACACAGAACCCTGAATAATACCGAAAAGAAGCGGGCGACTTTCTCTTCCCTCTACCCTTTTCTCAAAATGCTCTTTGGCACGCTTTGCCCAACGAGTCGTACGTTCCAGTGACGATTTGGCATATTCGCGTGTACACGGATACGGCGGACATTCATCCAACACCATAATAATATCCGAGTCCAAATCCAGTTGAATATCGATAGAAATTTCTGGAGAAAGGAAATAACGATTCCCATTTTTTGGATCAGAAAACTCTACCCCCTCTTCGGTCATCTTGACTCCATTGATTCCAAAACGCTGTTCCGCCCGTGCACCAAGAGAAAAGACCTGAAATCCTCCTGAGTCGGTCAAAATAATTCCATCCCAATCCATAAACTTATGGAGTCCTCCTGCCTTGGCAATCAATTCATTTCCTGGTCGCAACCAAAGATGATACGTATTGCCAAGAATAATCGATGCTCCAAGAGCGCCGACCTCCTCTGGAAGCAAGTGCTTCACAGCTCCTTTTGTAGCGATAGGCATAAAAACCGGAGTATTACTTACTCCGGATTTCGTGGTGAGCGTACCGATACGGCGTTCACCTTTTTTTTCTTTTTTCTCCC
Source organism: Patescibacteria group bacterium (assembly GCA_038062975.1). Lineage (GTDB taxonomy): Bacteria > Patescibacteriota > Minisyncoccia > Moranbacterales > UBA1568 > UBA1568. The sequence continues at coordinate 14,245 of JBBTWC010000019.1, forward strand.
AAGTCTGCATAGATAGATTTATTGTGATCGAACATTTCCAATAATAGCGCTATTCGACAAGCTTTCTCCCTTTTTTTCTATCTTGAGCGTCTGGCTTGTGAACGTATCTTTACCAGAGAAGGTCGCCTTATTCAACAAAAGAGGCGTCTTTCCTACCTGGCTACTACTCGGTGTCAGTCCAATCTGCAAAGAAAGTGTCCGAGAATTATCTGGAGAAAGCGTTCCAATCTCCCAAGTAAACTCATTCGTTCGCTCATTAAAAGACACTGTTTCACTCTCTGGAGTAGACTTCTTTTTATAGACGATACCGCTTGGGAATGCAAGTACCAATCGAGACTGCGTAATATCGTTGGATGAATTATTCAAAGAAAGACGAATAGTATACGTTGTTTCCTGACCAACGATGGGTGGAGTAGGTCCGCTATTCTCAATAGGCGAATCACTGTACAATCCCTCCATGTTTATAGAAACAAGCGCTCCAAGTTTTACCAACAAAATATTACTTCCAATAATTTTATTGGATCCAGCAATAGCAGGAACATCAGGACTATCAATCTTGGCTACCGAACGAATGGAGATGTTTTTATTCGCACCTGGTGCAAGAGTAATCGTCTTCTGCACTGGAACACGGAACGAAAACTTTCCTTCCGCTCCAGGTTCCAAACGAGCAAGCCCTGGCACGTCAGATGCTTTCCAGGTAATAACTTTCTTTTTCTCATCGTATGAACCATTCGTTAAGACGAGCCCCTTCATATCCAAATAGGTTGGATCTATTTCAACCGTCACAACCGTATCGCGCAATCCGACATTGCCATCGTTGCGGTACTGGATTTCATAGTCCAATGTATCTCCAGGATTCACTGTAATACTCGTTACACCATTAACGGTCTGAGTAATAGACAATGGCGACGCAATCATTTTTGTCTGACGTTCCCCGTCGCTATACGTCAAGAATGTGCCGTCTCCCTGAGGGAGTCCTATTTCTGCTCGAACATTCTTAAACTCATCTCGTGCACCAGAGAGTATTCCGTGTACTAGAATTTTCCCACTTCCTCCGGCAGGAAGTGTCCCGATATTCCAAATATTCTCTCCCTCATTTGTTCCAGGGTCAGCATTCAAAAACTGAAACCCTTCTGAATACTCCATCCGCAAACGCAAGTTTGAAAATGAGGAATCACTCTGATTACGATACTCTACGACATAATCAATCTCCTGACCCGTGACCAGTTCTTGCGGAGCGGACACTTCCAGCGAAAGAGGTGATGAAGCAATCGTTACTTCGTATCGTTCTGCTGATTTTTCAAAAGAACTCTTGAATCCATTTGGCGTATACCGAATCGTAGCTCCAAAATGCCCGAGCTCGCCTTTGGAACCATAGAACTTTCCCGTAAAAATCTTTTCACCTTTTGCTTTCGCAGTAATGTCCCCTAATGGAATTTCTATCGACTGTCCACTGATCTTCATTTCATTACTCTTTTCCAAACGAAAAGCGTCTGGATAAGTCACAATCAAAACAGCATCCTTCATATCCGTCATATTGCCGTTGGAATACGCAACTGTAAAACTCACTGGTTCAGCACTCGCAACATTCTTCGGTCCTGCTACCGAAAGAGACACTTTATCCTCACTAAAAAGTGATGAGCGCATCTTAAAGATCACCCCTCCAATCAAAATGAGAAGCACAAGAACACTCACGCCAACAGCAATAAGGTACCGGCGCTTCTTCTGTGAACCCACCAGCAAAAGATCAGGGTTCGTTATTCCTTCTTTTGCGCCCCATTTTTCCGTTTCATGAAACTCCTCTACCGCTTCGGCAGTGGCAACAGGATGTTCTGGATCGTATGGTGTAAAATTTCCTCCACGATGAAGATGAACATCTCTCCCGTGTAATTTTTCATTTAATTCTTCTAAGGCCATATTTTTGTTTTTCTCCTTCAACAAAAGCAAAAGCTTTCATTCCAAGTACAGCGAATTTCTTTCAGTCTAGCAAAAAAGGGTCCCTCAAACAATGAGAATACTCTCTTAATGACCGATCCACTGAAGAAATCTTGTCGCTACTTGTCGCACCTCAGCACATTCACGAGCACTCGCCGAAAGACGTTCTATATTTTCCAAACGATTCCCCAAAAACACTCGGATAAGCTTGATAGCGTTCTCACTGATTGGAAAAGCTTGTGGAGCAGAATGAATATGCTCTCCAGAAAGAATCCCTCCCGCACTCGGACTAAAGAAATGCTGTTCTCCTGGTCGCAAGCGTTCTCCAGAAACCGCACACGTTCCAGTTTCTATTCGATATCCCAAGTGACTGAGAAACTGAAAAAGAAATGCAAGCGTTGCAATCTCCACTTTTTCCTTCATATTTCTCTTGGCAAAGTCTTCTACCAGTAAAAGATAACGAGCAAGCAATGAAAAAAGTTCCGGATCTGGTTCTTCAAGATCTACGAGACGCTCAAAAAGAGCAATTGATCCAAGTACCGGTTGTAGTGTTTCTAGATCCGAACGAAGCGCCGGAAAAATATTCTCGGCTACTGCACCCGCGATCTTACCCATGCCCTTCCCCTTCACCACAATGACCAGTCCTTGCATGAGGGTTTCGAGTTGCCCGGCAAGTTTCGCTTCCGGTTTACGCACTCCTTTGGCCACCACCCGAATCTTCCCTTGTTCTTCGGTATAGAGAATATACAGACGATCTGTTTCGCCTATCTCACGCTTCTTGAGAACAATAGCGTTATACCGGTATTCCATCTAGATACGCTTCAGAGTAAATGAAAATGTTTCTCCTTCAATATCTCCTTCTTCAGAATATTCAGCATCAGCCAAAGCTTCATGCTTCACGCCACCCTCAGCGAGCACTTCCTTAGCAATCATTTCTTCAAACATTTCAAATACCGCTTCTTTTCCAG
>JBBTWC010000020.1:0-15084 GCA_038062975.1 Patescibacteria group bacterium
TAGGCTCTAATATAACCTTTACGTTATTGCGGAGAGAGTGAGATTCGAACTCACGATACCGTTTCCGGTATGCCGCTTTTCGAGAGCGGTGCCTTCAACCACTCGGCCATCTCTCCTAACCCTCTTCGTTGTACAGGAAAACAGCGTGTCAATCAAGTAAAAAATCTTTGAACCGAAGCTTTTTTGTTGTATAATAAAAGCATTTCAAAATAAAAAATTCTTTTATTATGGCAAGTGCTCCCGTTGGACTGACGTTTGTGGATCCAGAGGTGGTTGTCAATCAGCTTCCTCTCTCTCCTGGGCAGAAGGTAGCTGATTTTGGCTGTGGTTCAGGGTATTTCTCTTTTGAGTTTTCCAAGCGTGTTGGTCCTGAGGGACAAGTCTATTCTTTTGATGTTCTTCCTTCTGCTTTGGAGGCAGTGGAGAGTAGAGCGAAATCACTCGGTCTTTCGAATATTGAAACGAAGCGAGCGAATCTTGAAAAAGAAAACGGATCAGGTTTGCCTTCGGAGAGCGTGGACTGGGTCATCTTGAAGGATATTTTGTTTCAGAATAAGCACAGAGATATTATTTTAAACGAAGCCACTCGAGTTTTGAAGGCTGGAGGATATGTTTTGATCATGGAATGGAATCCGAACGAATCTTTGGTGGGTCCAGAGAAAGAGCTTCGTATTTCACCGGAAGCTATGAAGACGTTAATTCAGGCTTCTGGACTGAGTTTGGAAAAAGAAATTAACGTAGGAGGATTTCACTACGCATTCTTAGCCAAAGAATAGTTTATGCAAAAAAAGATTTTTCTCTTTACTTTTGTTTTCCTTGCCGCGCTTTCTCTTTCGGGGTGTGTTTTCAAGAGTAATACTCCTGCAACCTACAAGGTGGATCTTGAAGTATGGGGCGTTTTTGATGATAGCGATGCCTATACGGAACTTTTTAATGAATACAAGAAGATAAATCCGTATGTGCGAAGTATTACCTATCGGAAACTTCCAGTTGAAACATACAAGGAAGACCTCCTTGATGCTTTAGCGTCCGGGAAGGGACCAGATATTTTCATGATACGAAATTCTTGGGCACCCTCTTTTCAAGATAAAATTGTCGCAGCTCCAGAAGAGATGATTGGAGAAAAGAAATTTCGTGATTCTTTTGTTGATGTCGCTTCAGATGATTTTATTGGAGAGGATAAGAAGGTGTATGGAGTGCCTCTCTCTGTGGATTCTTTGGCGCTCTATTACAACAAAGATTTGTTTAATGCAGCTGGTATTGCCAAGCCTCCAGCTACATGGGAAGAGGTTGCGTCTGCTTCTTCTCAACTCAGTCAGATAGACAGTTTCGGGAATCTAAACCAGTCTGGTATTGCTCTCGGGACAGGAAAGAATATCAATCGTTCCACAGATGTCCTTTCTGCTCTCTTTTTCCAGAAAGAATCAGGGATTTCTTCCGATCGGAGTCAGTTTCGTATCACGGATCAGGGGAGTATAGAAGCGTTTAATTTCTACACGCAGTTTTCCCGCATTGATTCGGGAGTGTATTCTTGGAATCCTCGCCTTCACTATTCCGTAGACGCTTTTTACGAGGGAACCTTGGGTATGATGATTAATTATTCATGGCAGTATCCAGCGCTCAAGCAGAAAAATGCCAAGTTAAATATTGGCGTAGCGCCCATGCCTCAGTTCTCAGGAACACAGCCAGAAAATTATGCAAATTACTGGGGATTCGCGGTTGCCAAAAATAAGACTATTGAAAATCAGGGAACAACAAAATCGGCATTGACATCTGACCAGCAAAAAGCCCTGCATACTCACGAATCCTGGCAACTTCTTCGTTTCCTCGCTTTCCCACATCCGGAAAAGATGATGACCTTGGTAAATGGCCTTTCTGGGAATAGTAAAGACTTCCCTTTGGCTTTTGATCCTACGGCGAAATACCTTGAAAAGACCAAGAAACCGGCTGCACGCCGTGATTTGATTGAAGAACAAAAGAATGATTCGATTCTGGCTCCGTTTGCCTCTGGGAATCTTATAGCAAAAAACTGGAAACAAAAGGATCCAGAAGCAGTAGAAACTATTTTGGCTGAAATGATAGAGAGCGTGAACTCGGGGAAACAGGGAAATATTGATGCTCTCCGGACTGCTGAAAATCGCCTCAAGCTTTTGAAGTAGAGTGAGACATTTGACAGTCCGCGTTGATCAGGGTACAATTTCTCCGATCGTAATACAAGGCGTTCTTACGCCTTTTTTGAATCCACAATACGCTTATGCAAATTCGAAATATCGCTATTATCGCCCACGTTGACCACGGAAAAACGACTTTGACCGATGCTTTGATGCGTCAGACAGGTATGGCTCTGGCTGAAGGAGTTTCTATGGACTCCAATCAGTTGGAACGTGAGCGTGGCATCACTATTTATGCCAAGAATACTTCTCTTTTTTATAAAGACACCAAGATCAATATCGTAGATACTCCAGGTCACGCCGACTTTGGATCCGAGGTAGAGCGTGTTCTTCGTTCTATTGATAGCGTTGTGCTTGTGGTAGATGCCCAAGAGGGTCCAATGCCTCAGACACGCTTTGTGTTGAAGAAGTCTCTTGAGTTAGGATTGAAGCCAATTGTTGTATTAAACAAGATTGATAAGCCAGCCGCTCGACCAGAAGAGGTTAAGGAAATGGTGTACGAGCTCTTCTTGGATCTTGGAGCAAACGATGAACAGCTCGATTTTAAGACCGTCTACGCTATTGCTCGTGAGGGTGTTGCCAAGCTTTCTCTTGAAGAGGAAAGCGACAGTCTGTTCCCGCTTTTGGATGTGGTTCTTGAGAAGGTAGCTCCAGCAGAGAATGACACCACAAAGCCTTTGTGGGCGCAGCCTTTTAACCTTGGATACGATAACTTCGTCGGTCGTCTCGCTATTGCTCGTATGTACCAGGGTCGTTTGAAGGTAAATGACCAGGTAATTATTCGTAATGTAAGCGGAAAGAACGAAACTGGCCGTATCGTCAAACTCTATACTTTTAAGGGTCTTGAGCGTGTTGAATCAGAGGAAGTAGAAGCGGGTGATATTGTCATGATTGCCGGACTTCCAAATATTGAAATCGGAGATACGCTTTCTATGACTCCTGACATGGAGCTTCTTCCAGCTATTGCTATCGATGAACCAACTATTTCCTTGAATTTCTTGGTCAATGATTCTCCATTCGCAGGTCGTGAAGGAAAGTTTGTGACGAACAAGCAAATTCGTGAGCGTCTTGAAAAAGAACTCGAAGTAAACGTTGGACTCAAAATTGATTTTGGTGATGCTTCTTACAAGGTGTACGGTCGTGGAGAATTGCACGTTGCCATCTTGCTTGAGAATATGCGCCGTGAAGGGTATGAAGTTCAGGTATCTCAGCCACAAGTAATTATCAAAGAAGTTGATGGCGTGAAGTCAGAGCCTTTTGAAGAGGTAACTGTTGAGTGTCCAATGGAATCAACAGGTACCGTGATTGAAAAACTTGGGAAGCGCAAAGGAATTATGATGGAAATGAAAGAAGGAAGCGGTGGTTACAGCCGACTTATTTTTGAAGTGCCTACTCGAGGACTTCTCGGATACCGTGGTGAGTTCACTATTGATACTCGCGGAGAAGGAACACTCTATACGCGTGTTATTGGTTTCCGTCCGTATGTAGGTGATATCAAGAAGCGAGACGTCGGTTCTATGGTATCTATGGTATCCGGAAAGACTGCCGCATTTGCTCTCTATAACTTGCAGGATCGTGGAGTGCTGTATGTTGGTGCTGCTGTTGATGTCTATGAAGGTATGATTATCGGTGATGTGACCAAGGGAACAGATATGTCTGTGAATCCTATCAAGGGAAAGCAACTGACAAACATGCGTTCTTCTGGTACTGATGAAGCTATCAAGCTGGTTCCGGCATGGGAACTGTCTATCGAGCGTGGTCTTGAAACTATGGCTGAAGATGACTATCTTGAAGTGACTCCACAAAGCGTTCGTCTCCGTAAGCAGGTCTTAAGCGAATCAGGACGCACGACAGCGAATCGCAAGAAGTAAAATACTCTTGAAGAAAAAAGAAACCCTCGCAAGAGGGTTTTTCTTTTTTTCTTTGTGATATAATAAAGAAAATAAATATTCCTTCGCTATGTTGCGAAAATCTCTTGGATTTTTTTTCGTTTTTCTTTTTCTTCTCACTTTTAGTATCTCTTTGATTCCTCTCTCAGCGGAGGCTGCTTCTGGTACGCGACTTATTTTCTGTGGTCGGAGCGCAGATGATCCTGCGACAGCAGGAGATGACTCTGCTCCTTGTACCATATGTCACCTTCTTCTCACTGGACAAGGTATTATGCAGTGGTTGATGCAGATCATGACGATTATTGCGATTGTTGTTATTGTGGCAATGGCCATCATGTACATTGTTTCAGCAGGAAATCCTGGCATGATGAAGACGGCAAAATCAGGTATTATAGCCTCGCTCGTTGGATTTGCTTTGATGTTGGGAGCCTGGCTTATTGTCAATATTGTTTTGATGACCCTCGCTGATACGAGCGATACTACTAAGGCAATTTCTGGCTTAGTGGCTACTGGAAGTTTCAGCTTTGCATGTGATGTAAATTCTACTGCCGGAAGTGGGGTTCTCACTGCAAGTGGAGGAACGTCTGCTGCGACTAGTGGAGCTACGGGAGGTGTACCTGTTGGTGGTGGAGGATCGTGCTCGGTTCCAACGGGTGGAAATTGTTCGTCAGCTAGTTTGTCGAGTACGTGTTTTGCGGGGGCCAATCTTGATAGTTGGTCCAAGATTTGTCAGGTTGAAAGTGGTGGAGGAAATGCTTCCGCGCGAAGTGGTACAGATATTTGCACCAACTACGGGAATCGCTCTTTCTCCGGAGGCTTGTTTCAAATCAATGTTTTCTCGAATGGAAGTTTACTTGGGAATAGTCGTTGTAACGCTTTAGGAAGTAAGGGAACGTGCAATAATCGACGAGCCAGCGATGGTGTGTGTCTTGGGTGGACCTGTAGCATCAATAACGTATCAGACTTTGATTACTGTATGGGTCTTACATTCACGCCAGCAGGAAGTATTGCTATGGCCTGTAGTTTGTCGGGCGGTGGAAAGAATACGGTACCTTGGTCCACTACAGCCAATAAATGTGGTATTCCAAAAACTCTTTAATACTACCTCTATGAAAAAAACTCTTTTGATTCTTGGAGTAATTGTCCTGGTATTGGTTATTGGGTATGCGACTTTTTTGCTTCTCTCGAATAAAAAAACTCTTGAACAAACCCCGGTTCCGGTAGAAAGTACCGCCACATCTGGCACAGCATCTTCGTCGTCGAGTCAGACGATTCCTCCTGAAGTAATTCAGGTGCGTACAGAGATAGATAAAAAAATAATGGACGGAGTAATACCTACTGAAGTGACACCAGATCCAGCGAGTCTTTTGGTGGATGAATTTCCAAAGCGAGAAGCGCCTTCGATGATTACAGATTACTCCACTGAGTATTCAAAAGACTCTCATTCTTTCTTCATTTCTTTGTATAAATTCCCACTAGAGGAAACGCGTTTACGAGCAGAAAAGTATCTTTTACAGAAGCTTGGTATTACAGAGAAAGAAGCCTGTGCTCTTGATGTGACTGTTAAAGTGAACATGAGTATTAGCGCCACGCTCGCGGGCCAGGATTTGGGACTGAGTTTTTGTCCAGGGAGTGTAGATCTTTCCGCGTATACAGAAAATACTGATGGGGTTGGTTCCTACTAAAAAAGTTATGGATTTTTTGGGAATACAAATAGCACAAGCAGCAGGCTCCATTACGAATGCTCCGAGTATCGATAAGATCCTTATGAACGTTTTAGTTTTCTTGTTGTCAATCGCAGGTCTTGTTGCTATAATCGGCTTAGTGATATCTGGAATACTGTATTTTACTGCTGCCGGAAATCCAAAGATGGTTATCAAGGCAAAACACACACTGATATTTTCTGTTACGGGATTAGTTATCATCATTGGAGCACTGGTGTTGGTGAGTCAAATTTCTGCAATTTTTTCCTAAAAGAGTCGGCTAAGAAAAAAATAAAAAATATCCCCGGATTTTTTCGGATGAGATATATTGAAAGGAGGTGAGAGAGGTATGATACACATCAAAAAAGCACTGTACGCTCTGGTAGCAGCTGTCGCTGTTTTGCCAGTAGCCGCTTCTGCTCAATGGGGAGTTGGAAGAGGAAACGCTTCAAGCGCTGGTCTTCCAAATGGAAGCATCATGGGCATTATCACAGCTACGATGAACTGGCTTTTGGCCATCTTGGGTTTTATCGCCATCATCGGCTTTGTTATTTCGGGTATTCTCTATCTCACCGCAGCTGGTAACGATAGTCAGATCGAAAAGGCAAAGGAAGCTATGACTGCTTCTATTATCGGAGTGATTGTAGCATTGGTAGGATTTGTTGTTGTTCAGGCTGTTGAAGGATGGCTTGGAACTTCTACAAGTTTCTAGTTTTGCAGATTCTCGATTTTTCGAAAAAAACAATCTTGCAGTTTGCAGGATTGTTTTTTTATTCCAAAAAGGATACTATAAGGGCAGTAAAATCTTTGAAAGCAAACAAATACATAATTCTATTTTTTTATGAAATTGGTACACCTTTCTTTTTTTGTGCTCGTTCTTTTGGGAAGCGTTCTTTCAGCTACAACAGCGTTGGCTCAAACTACTGGAGCAGTAACCTGTCCTCCAGGAACCGCTCCTTCGGGAACGGGATTGTGTTTTCCAAATGCCACAGGTCTTTCGAATGCTCCTATCTCTACTATTATCCAATCATTTTTGTACTGGCTTCTTGGAATCTTTGGATTTTTAGCGGTAATCGCTTTCGTTATTTCTGGTATTCAGTATCTGACCTCTGCAGGAAATGACAAGCAGGTAGAGACGGCCAAGAAAAATATGCAGTACTCTATTATCGGAGTGATCGTAGCACTTGGCGGACTGGTGGTTATTCTTGCGGTTGGAGAAGCTCTCTCTGGAGCAAGTACTATCTATTAATTTATTTTTTTGAGTGCACGTCTATGCGCTTTCATTTCTTGCAAGTAGGAATTTTTGTTCTCGTAAGCTTCTTCTCTTTTACTTTTTTTACACAACCTCTTTTTGCTCAAGCTCCAGGTGCTTGTGCTGGGGGAACCTGTAAAAGTACAGGGTGTTTAGCAACCGAAACGGCTTCAGGTGCCTGTTCAGCAGGAGGAACATGTTGTATGCCAACGGTAGCGGGTGGCGGAGGAACTGCAGGTGCTTCGGCTACTATTTCGCTTGTGAATCCACTCAAATTTAGTACCGTCGAAGAAGTGCTCGATAGCCTCTTGCTTACTCTTCAGTCTATTATCGTTATCCTTGCCTTGGTATTTCTTTTGATAGGCGCGGTGATGTATATCACTTCTGCTGGAAACGATAAGCAGATTACACAAGCCAAAGCAGCGATTTTGGCTGCGCTTATTGGATTGGCTTTGGGTCTTGCAGCGCCTTCATTCTTGCGGGAAATTTACAATATACTACAACCGGCCAGCGGTCCACTTCCAAGTCAGGTGGCTGGCGCGCTGACACTTTCGCAGATTGCTATGAATGTTCTCACATTCCTCCTTTCGATCGTTGGTGTCTTGGCAGTTATTATGATGGTCGTTGGAGGTATCTCGTATCTCACCGCAGCGGGAAATGAGAAGCAGGCCGATACTGGAAAGAAAATTGTCACCTACGCCATTATTGGTATTGTTGTTGCATTATCTTCCTTAGTACTTGTTACGCAACTATCGGCTCTTTTTTAGAGAAATAAAATAAGAGAAAGAAAAAAACAAGGGTCTTTATGACTCTTGTTTTAGTATTCAAAGAAAAGAAAAAGGCGATAGAGAGGTGTTACTCTCTATCGCCAGTTTTCCCCGTAAGGCCGAAGCCTAATTGAACTTGATGTGCGCGATCTGGGGAGTGATCGCACGCCTGAGGCCTGTCTCGTTGAAGGCGAAGGACAAAGTGGCGCAGCCACCGTCCGTCTCTGCAACGAGGAACTTCTCGCCCGGCAGCTCACCGTTGATCCGGATGTAGCTGCTGAGCTCGTAGTTGGTGCCGTCGATGAGGACGAACACCTTCTTCGGGATGTGGAACGAGCGTTGGCCCGTCTTCAGCCCGCAGACCTTGGTGGGTCGAAGGTTGATCAGGTTGACACCGATGGTGTCGGACCACGGCGTAAACGCAGCAGCCCAGAGACCGAAGGCACCCGTCGTGACCACGCCTTCCGGTCGACGATCGATCTTTTCTTCGGCGATCTGCCGGAGAACGACTCGGTCGGCTTCCGTGAGGGTGCCAGCCCGAGCCCGAACGAGCGCGGCTTCTGCCTGATTGCTCAGGCGGTTGCCGTGCCCTTCTTGGTAGGCCGTGGTGACCTGTTGCAACGTTTCGTCTTGCGGACGAACGAAGCGATAGGCTCCAAACAGGAGTCCGGCCAAAATGACCAGAAGGATCCCGTTGGTGACCTTGCGGTACCAGTGGCCACCACCGGCGTAGATGAGGCCATGGAGACCAAGGTAAGCCAGGACGACCAGCACCGGAATGACCAGCACCGGCGCCTGAACCTTGATCGTGCCCATCACGATGAAGTAGAGGCCGATGATGAGGGTCACGTTCGCAGTGATCTTGGTCCATCCGAAGATGAATCCAAGTCCCTTCTTTACCATCTCGTCGAGACGGATATCAGGGAAATCGAGCTGGAGGATGTCGCCCAGTCGGAAGTTCGGGAGGCCAGCGAAAAGGCCGGCGCCGAACGTGACCAGGAGGACTCTCGGGAAGAAGGTCACGAAGACCCATCCGAAGAGCGCCATGCCGGCGAAGATGAAGTTGAAGATGCGCAGGTCATCGGACGTATTCAGTCCGATGCCGATAGCGATCAACAGGATCACCGCACACCAGATGACGAGGAGGCTGCCACGGTAGAAGCGTTCCACCGCACGCAGCCAGTCGCGAGCATATTGACCAGTGATGGCCAGCATGTTCGCCCAATCAAGTCCGTTCATGCGGAATTCCTTATCCTTGAGTGGCTGCGAAGGCCATAGCGGCCACGAGCACGATGGTTGAGAGAGCGAAGACGATCGCAGCGCCGGGAACTTGGCTTTTCAGCTTTCCTTCCGCGGCTTTGCGTTCCTTCTTCTTTTTCAGAGCCTTGTTGATGAGGGTTTTCTTTTCCTCGTCCGGAATATCGCGCGCCATGATGCGCTCGTATTCTTTTCCGAGAAGCAGGGCTGCCCAGGTTGCGGAGATGACGCGTTCGGTCTTCTCTTTTGCCTGCTTAACTCTGTCGCCCGCTTCTTGCGCAAGGGATTTCTCCCGAGCGAAGTTGTTGGTGATGAGCCAGGCTTTGGCGGCTGCTGCGCCATCCTCTTCAACGATCTTGGCGACCTGGAGGATGTGTTTGACGCGGGTGTCTTCAGCGGTGAACTCATAGTCACGCCGGAGGCGTTCCTGCTTGAGGTTAGCTTCGGCGCGCGAATCCCTGGGCTGACCCTTTTGGGGCGTACCCGGTTGAGGATTCACTTGTCGACCGCGTCGCCGGAAGGAGAGGACTCCTTCTTGTTCTGCGAGTTCTACATCTTCTCCTGTGCCACCGGTGAGGTTGACCCTTCTTTCCGTCACGAAGGTTTCGTGACGTTCAGTTTGGTCCATCTTGGCGATGACTGCACGCCAACGATCTCCCTGATGGGTTTCGAGGAGCGCTTGAAGCTCCCCGATTTTCTTTCTCGTCCCAGGGATGAGCTCATCAGCGACAGCGAGGAGCTGTGCGAAGATGGCTTCATCAGCGACCGTGAAGGCACTGAGAGTGCCTGCGGTTTGCTGGGTGAACGTTTCCTGATTCTTGGGAGCGAACTTTTTGGCAAGCTCCGCGACGTTCAGGAGATCAAAGATATTGAACGGAGGCATTTCGGACTTCCTTCTGATTGTTAAGGTGCCTGTTTTGAGTCGGATATCCGACTGTCACAAAAGAGGCACCGAGCCTTATTTTGTAACAGTCTATTATAGCATAAAAAAGCTTAAAAGTCAATACAGAAACAGGGCTTGAGTAAGGGATAAAAAGGCTTGTTTTCTAGGGATTTTTCCATATTGACAAAGGCCCTTCTTTTCGCTATATTAGGCGTATACAGTTTTGGAGAGAGGTGTCTGGTTCGCGGAAGCGAACTTTTTTCTTTCTTTGGGGGATAATCCTCAAAAAAGAGGCAATTCTCTCGTATAATTCGTTATTAATAGTAGCTCTATGCCACGTAAAAAAATCGTCGTAGAAGAAGAGGAAGAGTCACAGGAGAGCGGAAGCCTTTCTGGACGTTTGGGAGAATTTGGAAGCGCTGTTATGCAGATTGCTGACGAAAAAGGTCTTTCAAAGGAGAAGGTATTGGAAGTCGTTGAAGCGGCTCTTGCTGCTGCCTACAAGAAAGACTACGGCAAGAAGGGTCAAGTGATCCGCGCTGTGTTTGATGAGGTTGTAAAAAGTGCCTCGTTCTTTCTCGTGAAAGAAGTCGTAGATGAAACAACTCGTGAGTTTGTTGAGGTATCAGAGGAAGATGGAGAAGAGGAAGTTATTCCAGAGGAAACTTCTTTGGATGAGGATCGCCTCCCACGCTTCAATGCTGAACGAGACATTACTGTGGAGGACGCCAAGAAATTGAAGAAGGGCGCGAAGGTTGGTGACGTTGTCGAAATTGAACTTCCTTCCGAAGATACGTTTGGCCGTGTCGCGGCTCAGACTGCGAAGCAGGTGATTATTCAGCGTATCCGCGAAGCAGAGCGTCAGACGATGTTTGATGAATACAAGGAGAAAGAAGGTCAGGTAGTAAACGGAACCGTTCAGCGTGTTGAAGGACGCAACGTCTTTATTGATCTTGGAAAGTCTGTTGGTATCTTGTTCCCATCTGAACAGATTGAAGGAGAGAATTATCGTGTTGGGCAGCACATTAAAGTATTTTTGGTTCGAGTGGAATCTGATACGAAGGGCCCAGGACTCCTCCTTTCTCGTACGCATCCAGAAATGGTACGCCACCTCTTTACTCTTGAAGTTCCAGAAATTTTCACCGGTACAGTAGAGATCAAAGCTATTTCACGTGAAGCCGGATCTCGTACTAAGATTGCTGTTTTCTCAGCAGAAGAAGGGGTTGATCCAATTGGATCATGCGTTGGACAAAAAGGTACTCGCGTACAGGCTATTATCGATGAGCTCGGTGGAGAAAAGATTGATATCATCGAATGGAATGAAAACGTAGAGAAGTTTATTAGCGCTGCGTTGTCTCCAGCAAAGGTACTTGCTGTCGAGCTCTTTGATGCAGAAAAGCGTGCAGTCGTAAAAGTTCCTCATGATCAACTTTCTCTGGCTATTGGAAAGCGTGGACAAAATGTTCGTCTCGCCGCAAAGCTGACTGGTTGGAAACTGGATGTAACGAGCGAAGAAGCTCCAGTAGAATCTTTAGAAGAAGTGAGTGAGGAAACTCCTGATACTTCTGTAGAGGGAGAGGCTCCAGCAGAATCTTCAGAGGAAGAAAAATAATTGATCTGTAGTGTATTCTTTAACGTTATACATATATGAATCTTTGGCATGATATTCCACTTGGTGAGAACGCTCCCTCAGAAATTAACGCTATTATTGAGACTCCGAAAGGATCGTGCAATAAGTATGAGATCGACAAGGAAACCGGCCTGATCAAACTTGATCGTGCTAATTATTCTTCAGCCGCGTTTCCGATTGAATACGGGTTTTCTCCAAAAACACTTTGGGAAGATGGAGACGCTTTGGACATTATTGTCTTGGCAACCTTTCCAATCCCAACAGGCATCTTGGTAAAAGTACGCCCAGTAGCGGTTATGGAAATGATTGATACGGGTGAATCAGATTACAAGATTATTACTGTACCAGTTGATGACAAGCGTTGGGAGGATGTGCAAGATTTAGCAGATGTGAACAAGCACACACTCAAAGAAATTCAGCACTTTTTTGAAACCTACAAAGCACTCAAAGGAAAGCCAGCTTTGGTAGAAATCAATGGTTTCAAGGGAAAGAAAGAAGCGATTGAAGCGATCGAAAAGAGTGTGCAGTTGTATCAGGAGAAATTCGCCTAAGTAATATTGTTTGTACTACGTTATGAATGTATCGGTAAAAAAACTTCCAGAATCACAGGTAGAAATTACAGTGACTTTGGCATGGGAAGAATGGAAGGGAGAATTGAATCACGCAGCCGAGTCATTGGCCAAAGAAGTAAAGGTTCCAGGATTTCGTTCTGGAAAAGTTCCACGCGGAGTGTTGGAACAACGCTATGGGAAAGGCGCAGTGATTGCTGAAGCTGCTGAACATGCTGTTGGGCATTCGTATCCAAAGGTATTGGCTGAGCAGAAAGTAGATGCTATTGGCTATCCCGCTGTTAGTTTGGGGAAAGTAGCAGAAGGCGAAGAGCTTATCTATACGGTTACAACAGCTGTTATGCCAAAGGTTGTGCTGAAACCATGGAAAGATACTCTCAAAAAGATAAACACTACCTTTGCTAAGGGGAGTGACGCAGTAGAAGAAAAAGAAATTGATGAGGAACTCCAGCGTATCGCAGCCTCTCGTGCTAAGTCAGTTCCTGTAGAGCGCGAAGCAAAATTAGAAGACAGTGTGCTCGTAGACTTTACGGTCATGCAAGACGGTGTCTTGATTGAAAATGGAAAGAGTGAAAAGCACCCTCTCGTACTGGGAAAAGGAGTCTTTATTCCTGGTTTTGAGGAAGAAGTAATTGGTATGAAAGAAGGAGATGAAAAAACCTTTACCCTTACCTTTCCAGCTGAATATCATGCGAAGCATCTTGCCGGTAAGCCAGCTCAATTTACTGTAATGCTTCGTTCCGTAGAGGAGCGTCAGATTCCAGAAATCAATGACGAATTTGCTCAAAGTTTGGGCAACTTCGATACACTTGAGAAACTCAAAGAAAATTTGCGCAACGGACTTGGAGAAGAGAAAAAAGCAAAGCGCAAAGAAGATCATCGCGCCGAGATACTTGATGCGTTGGTCGGTCTTTCAGAAATCGAATATCCTATCATTCTCGTAGAGCAGGAACTCGGACGTATGCTTCAGGAATTCCAGAATCAGATTCAGGGTATGGGATTTGATTTTGCAACGTATCTCGAACAAACAAAGAAGACTGAAGAGGATCTCCGAAAGGAATGGGAGCCTCAAGCAAAGAAGCGTTTGGCTGCCAATCTCGCACTCGACACATTGGCTGAAGAGGAAGAAATTACCGTAGAGACAGCTGAGATTGAGGAGGAAATGAACAAAGCCCTTCAGTATTTCAAGAGCATAAAGGATGCAGAAAAGGATATGGATTTGGAACGTTTGTACAGCGCCGTTCAGGGACAGTTGCGCAACGAGAAAGTATTCCTTATGCTTGAAGCACTGTAAGAGAGAAAAGTAATTTGATTTTTTACGCTATGACTATGAAAAATCAATACCTGGTTCCGATGGTGGTGGAGAAGTCAGCTTTTGGTGAGCGTGCATATGATATTTATTCGCGTCTTTTGAAGGATCGGATTATTTTTATCGGATCACCTATCAATGATGATGTTGCGAACACTATCATTGCTCAGCTTTTGTTTTTGGAATCACAGAATCAGAAAGAAGACATTAAGATGTATATCAATTCTCCTGGAGGATCGGTAACTTCGGCCTTGGCTATTTACGACACCATGCAGTATGTGCGCCCAGAGGTGCAGACCATTTGTCTTGGGATGGCAGCATCGGCTGCAGCATTACTGCTTGCTTCTGGGAAAAAGGGAAAACGTATGATCCTTCCGAATAGCGAAGTCATGATTCATCAAGTGCTTGGTGGTGCGTCAGGACAGGCTACGGATATCGATATCCACGCGCGACATATTCTAAAGACGCGGGATCGATTGAATAAGATATTGGTAAAGCACACGGGACAGAAACTCGCGAAGATTGAAAAAGATACAGAGCGTGATTACTTTATGTCAGCGGAAGAGGCTGTGAAATACGGTATCGTGGATAAAGTGATCCAGTAGTCTACGAAGACAATAAGAAAAAAGACCCGAGCTCTCTCGGGTCTTTTTGTATCTTATGAAGGATTTACTTTTTTCTTCAGGATGTGTATGAGACTCGCTCCGTTCATTTCGGGCGGTTTTTCTATCTCCATTATTTCAAGAACCGTTGGAGCAACATCTGAAAGGAGCCCGTTAACCTGATTTTGTTCGCGTACCATTTGTTCAGCAGTTTTTTCGTTGTGATTGTCTGGGGTAATGAACCAGAGCGGAATAGGGTTGGTTGAGTGCTCGGTATCCGTTTCTCCAGTGCTGTGTTTTTTAAGTTCCTCTACGTTGCCGTGATCAGCAGTGATGATAATAGCACCTCCGGCCTTGATGATGGCTGGTACAAGTATCGAGAGGCTTTTGTCGGTTGCTTCTACAGCTTTGATAGAAGCCTCTTCGTTTCCAGTATGGCCCACCATATCCGGGTTGGCGTAGTTTACCAAAATGAAATCGTATTCGTTTTTCTCGAGAATCTTTATGAGTGTATCGGTAATTTGTGGAGAGCTCATTTCCGGCACTTCGTCGAAATGCGAGACGGAAGGAGAAGGGATGAGCATACGATCTTCTCCGGGAAAAGCTACTTCTTTTCCTCCATTGAAAAAGTAGGTAACGTGAGCATACTTTTCTGTCTCAGCGATACGGAGCTGTTTCTTGCTGTGCATGCTTAAGATTTCGCCTAAGCTATTGTGAATTTCTTCTGGAGGAAAGGCTACGTGTACTGGGAGGCCTTTTTCGTATTCTGTAAGGGTTACAAAGTGAAGTGGAATAATGTCACGTTTGAATCCGTCAAAATCTGGACTCACAAAGGCTCTGGTAATTTCACGGGCGCGATCTTCGCGGAAGTTAAAGAAGATAACGGAATCATTCTTCTCAATAAGAGCAACTGGTTTTCCATTTTCTATGACGTTGGTTGGCTCGATGTATTCATCCGTAACGCCTTTCGTGTAGGATTGTTCCAGTGTTAGAAGGGGATCGACTGAGGTCTCGCCTTTGCCTTCAGTAAGCATGCGATAGGCTTTTTCGAT
>JBBTWC010000021.1:0-5858 GCA_038062975.1 Patescibacteria group bacterium
AGATTTTGATGCGATCGTCGTTGCTTCAGAGTCGGGTCTTGCGGTATCAGAAGGAGAGTGGACCTTTTCTGATTCTAATAACACAGACGGAAAGTATACGCGTGTCGTAGCGGTCGAAGCAGTTTATAGAGATGAAAGTGGAAATATTATAGAGAGTACCGATGGTACTGAAGATCCAGATACACGAAAAATTACAACGACTGTATCTTGGCTTGTTACTCCAACACGTCCAAATACGGTAACGCTCAGTACCTATCTCACACGTTGGTAGTATGCAGAAAACAAAAACACTGGCAGGGTTTACTCTTTTTGAAACGATTCTCTATATCGCTCTTTTCTCTTTGATGGCGGTGGCAGTTTTGCAATTTGCTTGGAATACGCTTGATCTTGGTACGAAAGGTCAGAGTTTTCGACAAGTTCATTCGGAGGCGCGTTTTGTGAGTATGCGTCTCAATAACCTTATTCGAGAATCCGAAGGGGTAAATACAACCGACTCTCTTTTGGATGATCCAGCTGGTAAATTGGTATTGGAAAAACTCGGTTCAAGCGACACGGTCACGATAGAGTTGCAAAACAGCAGAATCACTCTCACTGAAACAGGAGGAGAGAGTATTCCATTGCAGTCTTTGGGTACTGTCACTACGGAACTTCGTTTTACAATGGAGGGAAATAGTACTGATCAGTCAGAATATGTCGGTTACAATTTTTTACTTCAGTCGGAAGGGAATGAAAGTAAGCGGAACGTGTATCAAGCAATTGCAAGAATTTTTTCAGGAGCCTCAATTCGTAATAGTGGTTTATGAGAAAAGCACAAAAGGGATTTATTGCTGTTTTGACGGTCATTGCGCTTCTCGCCTTTTCCGCGTCTCTTGTTTTGAGTGTTGCCTATTTATCTATTGGTGAATCACAGGCGGGATTTTCGTTCGCAGAAGGCGAGAAGGCCCTTCACGTTACTGAAGGGTGTGCCGAAGATGCAATCCTTCTGGCTATTCGAGATGAAAATTATACAGGCGGGACATATTCATACCTTGGGTCTTCGTGTACCGTTAATCTTACCAAGGAGGACGCTGTGTGGATCTTTACGGCAACCGGCACCAAAAATAATTTCTCTCGGACGATTCGTGTTGAGGGGACGGGGGTATCTGGTGCGCCAGGAACATTTACGCTTACCAGTTGGCTCGAATCTTGAAACCAGCTACAATAAGAAGGTATTTATTATCACTGAAGCAAGTGGAGCAGAGAGGTTTTTTGTTCCCAAGTTATTATCTTTTGTATGTTTTCTGGAAAACGTGATGCATTGTTTATCGGTCGGGGATACATGTATTCCGCGGTGATTCAGCTTTATCGAGACAAAGTATTCATTTCGAAAGAAATGGAAAGTTATACAGAGGAAACATTTCCTGCTGTTTTTGAAAAGATTTCTAAGACGCTTCGTCGCCGAGTACGGATTGTCTTAGCTGATGAATTTGTCTACATAACTCGTCTTACTTTCCCGCATGGTACAGAGATAACCAGAGAGCGAGTGGCACAGAAGGCGAAAGAAGAAATTCCTGAGGATCTCTCAAGTACGAAATGGGACTTCCAAACACTCACATTTACGAAACAAGGAGGAGTATCGGATGAGGTGCTTGTCCAGGTAGCTGTTTTGGAACGTCGATTTTATGAGATGCTGAAGAGCTCTCTTGCCAATAAGCGTCTGGAGATTGAAAGTGTTATTCCTGAATCATACGCCTGCGCCCAATTTTCTGTTTTGGGTGCTGATCCTGTAATTTTGGTACAAAAGAATCCTGGGAATATTCTTCTCATAGCTCTCTGTAACGGGTTTGTTATGCTTTCAGATACGATAGAGGGAGAAATAGTAACACCTTCGTTGATTCAGCAGTTTATAGCTTCGGTTGAGCGTACCAAAGATATTTTGGTAAAAAAGGTTATTTTCTCTTATTTTTCGGAAGAAGACGTGTTGCCACAGGAAGAACTTGTAGCATCGGGATACAGTGTAGAAAGAGGGTACTATAATCCTATGGTTGGGACTGCTTTGCAGAAGAAAGTGCGTGGACGCGATGAAGAAGTATTAAATGTCAAACTTACATAGCTCTTGGGCTTTAATAATTACCAGGAAATTGGTATTATAGAGCCGTGCCTATCTCTCTTGATTACTATGAAAAAATCTTTTCAAAAAGGCTTTACCTTAATTGAAATTCTGCTTGTTATAGGGATTATTGCTGTCTTGGCGGCAGTCGTTGTTGTTTCCCTAAATCCGGTGCAACGTTTTCAGGATGCCGAAGACTCTCGACGACTTTCGGATATTCAGAGTATTCTCTCGGCCACATCCCAATATGTTATTGATAACCAGGGGGCTTTTCCACCAGGCGTAAGTACTTCGGAAATGCAAATAGGAACTGCTTCAACTGGCTGTGCGCTTACATACGATTCTTGTAGCGCGAATATAACATACTGTCTTGATTTAGCTACTCCTCTTGCTCCCTATCTGAAAGATATTCCGTATGATCCCGAAACGGGATCGGATGCAAAGACGCACTATACAATAAAAACGGATAGTAATAATATCGTGACCGTTACCGCTTGTGACGCTAATGATGCGACTCTCTCGCAGGTTTCTCGTTAGTTTTTCTGACTCGAGTAAAAGTATGAAGGGGTTTCTCTCTCACAATATATTCAAAAAAATTATCTCGCTTCAGGCGGGATTTTTTCTCATTTTTGTTTTTCCAGCGAGTACCACGTATCAACTGCGAGACTATGGGATTGGCGGCGGCGGTGGTGCAAATATGAGTTCTGCAACCTACGATATTACTGGCATTGCTGGAGAGCAGAGCGCTGGAAAACTTGATGGGACAACGTATGATTTAGGTCCAGGGCTTATTTTTACGAATCAGGCGAATGTTCCACCAGCTCCAACTTTTACCAATCCGGCGAATTATTACAATAAGCTTAAGATCGTTTTAGATACTGGAAATAATCCGAGTGACTCACTCTTTGTGATAGCGATCAGTTCGGACGACTTTGTGACGACTTCGTATGTGCAAAGCGATGATACCGTAGGAAGCACTCTTGGCGCAGAGGACTATCAGACCTATACAGATTGGGGAGCGGCGAGTGGCACTTTTATTGTGGGCCTTGCTTCAGCGACGACCTATAAAGTAAAAGTAAAGGCAATGCAAGGAAATTTTACAGAAACAGGATACGGTCCAACGGCGACTGCAAGTACGGTTTCTCCACAACTTTCTTTTGATATCGATGTTTCGGCTACGGATGTTGATAATAGCGTTGTCACCACAAGTTTTGGAAGTCTCTTTGCGGGGACTGTTACGGACAGTGCTGAGAAAATCTGGGTGGATCTTGATACGAATGGGGAAAATGGCGGTAAGGTGTATGTATATAGTAGTAATGCCGGACTTGCCAGTACCCGTGCTTCGTATACCATTGGCGCAGTTACCGGTAACCTTTCGGCCCTTTCTGAAGGTTTTGGGGCTCAGGGTTCAACCGCAACCCAATCTTCTGGCGGGACATTTACTATTGCTCCAACGTATAGCCTTTCATCAAATAATGTTGCAGTAACAAACGCAACTATTCGCGAGATATTTACGGTCAGTGCTCCGGTAACTGCCGCAAGAGGGTCATTTTTATTGAAAGCGAAGTCGTCTGCGGTGACTCCGGCAGCGAGTGATTATACCGAAACGCTTACGGTGATTGCTTCGGCGAGTTTTTAGTAAATAAAAACTATTTTTTCTTGACTTTGACCTATTTTTCCTGTATACTTGAGCTATACAAATGTACGAAGGCAAGGAAAACAAAAATACAATAATCCAAAAGATATGACTCTGGGAGTTGTTCGAAAATTAAGCTTTGCCAATATCGCGGTTTTGCTTGTTGTTCTTGCAGCTCCTTTTCTTTTTACTGAGAAAGTTTCTGCTGGAAATTTTGAGCAAACATATATAAGACTTGATCGTCTTAAGGCCTCTACGACTACAGGGGGTACAGTCTGTGCTCAGGCTGATACAGCAGCTACTGAAGCGGATGTTCAAGTAACATTTCCTTCTGGATTTACGGTAAACTCTACTGCGGGTAACTGGACCGTTACGACTACAAATCTTCCAAGCGGCGCTACTGCTTGGCCAAGTATTGCAACAGCCACTGCTGTTTCTGGTCAGGTTGTTACTTTTCCAAGTGGCGACTTGGTTGTGAGTACCCTCTACTGTTTTAATTTTTCTGGAACAAGTACCTTGACCAATCCTACTGCAGGAAATGATAAGACCGGTACTATTACTACACGAGCAACTGGTCCAAGTACTATAGATTCTTCTGGATATGCGCTTTCGATAGTGTCTGATGATCAAATTGTTGTAACCGCAACTGTTCCAGCCACTTTTACGTTTAGCTTGAGTGCTAACACAGATAGTTTTGCAGGTAACCTCTCTACAACCGCTCAGTTATCTACTGGTGTAACAGCTACGATTGCTACGAACGCCGCTTCCGGATGGGTAGCTTGGGTAAAAAGTGCTAACGCAGCTTTGAACTCTGCTTCTACTGGTGCAACAATTGCCACTACCGGATCCATTGATAATACGGCGACGGCTTTGACGAGTTCTACGTACGGATATCTTTTGGACGTTACTTTTACAGATAGTGGAACAGGAACAGGAACAGTGACACAGGCTGCAAACTATGGTCAGGAGTACGACGGAAACTCAAGCAACACAGGAGGAACGCTTTCTACGACATTTCAACCAATCGCAGCGAGTAGCGGTACCACCGATGGTGATACAGTAGTGTTAAAAGAACTTGCACGTATCTCAGCTGTTCAAGCAGCAGCTACAGATTATACTGATACTCTTACTGTTGTAGCCGCCGGACGTTTCTAAGGATTTCCAATAAAAAGATAGGCCCCTTTCTTTTCGGAGAAGGGGGTTTTTGTTTCTTCAGAAAAGTATCCCTAGGCACATGGAGTGAGGATACGGTATAATAGACGTAATTTCTATGCGTTTATTTCTTTTATCTGTAGTTGTCTTTCTGGGCCTTTCGGGCCTTCTTTTCGCATCCCTCCCTTTTTCTGTTTCCGCTCAAGCTCCAGATGATGGTCTTCGCCTCATTACCTCGCCACTTCCCATTAGCCTCATTGCTGAACCTGGCTCTACGATTACCACTGATCTCAAGATCAAGAATGGGGGTATACAAGAAGAAAAACTCAAGATTGGGATCATGAAGTTCAAGGCCTACGAAGACTCTGGGAAACCAGCTCTCATGGAGCCAGAACCAGGGGATGATTTTGTAGACTGGGTAACCTTCTCAGAACCAGAATTCACTCTTGGGTCAAATGAATGGAAGACAATCACGGCTACCTTTACTGTTCCTGAAAGCGCTTCTTTTGGTTACTACTATGCCTTTGTCTTCTCACGTGTTGCCGAGCAGGCTCCCGGAGAGCGAGAGACCGTAGTAGCCGGAGGTACGGCTGTCCTCGTACTTCTTGAAGCGCGTGTACCAAATGCCCTTCGTGAAGTGACCGTAAAAGAATTCTCTACCAAGCGGGGGTTTTACGAGTTTTTACCAGCTACATTTCATGTAGCTCTGGAGAACACTGGAAATGTACATATTGCTCCAAGAGGGAATATCTTCATTACCCAAAATGGCAAAGAAGCTGCTCTCCTTGAGGTAAACTTTGAGAAGGGTAATATTCTTCCGAACTCTACTCGTACTTTCGATACTCTCTGGAATGACGGATTTCCTCTCTACGAAGGGAAAATGGAAGATGGAAAGATGATCCAGGATGCTGAAGGAAATATTGTACAGAAACTGACCTGGGACTGGAGTCAGGCTTCCAAGCTTCGTTTTGGGAAGTACAC
>JBBTWC010000022.1:0-2796 GCA_038062975.1 Patescibacteria group bacterium
ACGCCTTTCGGGCCCCATCCTAACAGATGGGAGCCCGATTTTTTTTATTTAGAATTTACACTCTTCAGTAAAAAAGAAAAAGGCGACCCCTATATAAATAGGTATATCGCCATAGTTTTAATTTTCAGTAATAATTATTACATCTCCATCTCTTAAAACTCGATACGGAATATTGTTTGCACTACAGTAGACTGCCTCTTTCTGAATGTTTTCTGACTGAGGATGATTCGATTCATAATGAGGCAAAAAAGCATATGAAATTAAACCTATCCCCTCCCAAATAGTCTCCTTTTGTTGTTCATAAGGAAATTTTGTTGGAGGATCAACAATTGAATACCCCTCCAGCGTCGGAGATAAAACACAAACCCCTGCACTATATCCGCCATACACAAAATTTCCTAAATTTTTTCCTTGGGCAAGAATTATATCAAAACCACTGAGCCTCATAGCTTGGCGAAGAATGAATACACTTCCTCCACTTACAAACACTCCACCCAACTTACAAATCTCGAGCTCAAGCGACTTTCTATTTCCAAAAAAATCTCTCAAATCAAGCAGGCTAGGATTAAGACCAATTTCTCGAAGACTGTTCATGTCTTTTTCAATATGCTTCGCTTTCCGTTCAAAATCAACAATAGGATAGTCTAAGGCATTAGGAATATACCCCACCTTTTTGTTTCCAGAGAAAAGTGTCGCAAATTGCTCCGGTTTATCTCCAAGCTTATAGGAAGAAAGATAGAATTTCATTGACCTACCTCCGCAAACATCCCTAAAAGATAAAGATGAATAGAATTTTTAATGAACTATGATTTGTCTTTATACACCCTTTCAGACTAAAACTCAAGCCTAGAATAGCATTCTAGGCTTTAAATAAAGAAAAAACCTCCTTTCGGAGGGGATAAAGATTGCCATTTATTACTCGCTATTCTTCTATTCTTTTCGCTGCGGTGCGGTAAGCACAATAATCACAACTTGGGCTGGCATTGGGAATTATGTCTTGTGAAAGACACTCTTTTGCGGCTACGAGAGTTTCTTCTACCCAGCCATCATCTCCAGTATATGGAAGGAGTATGACATCAAATTCAAGCTTGCCGTCAAACGCTTCAGCGTCCGTATCGCCATTACAATACACAAAGTACCCAACATTTGAAACAGGAAATCCATTTTTACGAAATAGCCACTGATACATCTCCATCTGGCGCTTATAGCCAATTTGCCAATCAGCATCAAGATTTACCTCACCATCTTTCGAAGTTGCCTTGTAATCAACAATGATAAATTCTCCATCTGGCTTCACCCAGACATCGTCCACTCCACCGGTGAAGAAGAATCCACTTGCTGGATCTTGATAGGTAATCCCCTTACGCAAAGAATCTCGCCATTCATCCATCTTTTCGTGCTGAAGCGGGACAGCATCAATTCCATAATTCTCCATAAGTGGATGCGCAGTACCCTCTGCACGGTGAATATCGAATTCTTTTTTTAAAAGAGTATCCACAGCGGAGTTCAAAGAAAACGGGTATCCTGGTGGCCGATCTACTCCAAGGCGTCGATCCATGTAGAAACAACGCGGACAATTCATAAAATTCTCCAGTCGACTGCGACTCAAGCGATAAGGTTCTTTGGAATGCGGATCAAAAAGATTCCTGGTCCGGTTTGGACTGTAATATTGAGACATATCCCTATTCTACCACCAAGCAAAAAAGGAGGGTAATCCTCCTTTTAAGCCTCCCCTTGTTTTATTTCCTCTCTCTTAGAAGAGGTTAAAGAACCAGCCAAAGGCGCTGAGGCGATTCTTTTGACCACTTACGAAGGTTTCAAGCTTGCTTGTCTCCTCTTGGAGAGCCTGTACCTGGGCCAAAACAATGTCCTTCACTTCTTGATCATCGATCTTGTCAGCTGCAAGAGTCAATTTCTCAATACGGATTTTGTTGTTGGCAATTTCACCATCAATTTTCTCGAGCTCACTTCTTCTGGTTCCAAACAACACCTGAAGAACTTGATTTCGCTGATCGACATTCTTGATAGCATCACTCACCTTGATAGCAGAGATGATCTGCTCATTGGCAACCGTACTTACTTCATGACCAACTCCATCACCTTCTATGTCGGCAATATCACGCAATTTTTCAGCTACATCCTCTGATTCATGCTGATAATCATCGTCGTATTCTTCATCCGTACCACCCATGGCGTAGATTGTAGACTCCACACTACTCTTGATACGCTTTATGCTTCGCTCAAGAACTTCAAGCTCAGCAAGGTTAGCAGAAAGGTTGGTGCTCTCCTGAGCAATCTTGGTCTGCAGAGCTTTGAAAGCCTCTTCCTTCTGATCTATAAGTGTCGTGAAATCTTTTGTATCTCCACCGAGTGTTCCCAAAAGGTAGATCTTGCCACGAGCCTGATCAATACGCTTCGCTACTTTATCTATCGCCTTGCCAATTTCCTTAGCGTTATGCGTATCTTCTTCTTTCGCAAAATGCGTCAACTTCTTTACTTCCTGAGCCAAACGCTTGGCTTCTTCAAAGTCACCAGCGTCATATGCTGCTTGCACCTTCTTAGCTAGAAGCTTTGCCTCGGCAATTGTAGCCAATGCCTTCGTAACATTTACTCCTTCAGCCTTGGCCTCAGCAACATCCTTGTCAGCTTCAGCAAGAACCTCATTCAAATCCTTGATAGTTTCATTGTCATCCTCGTAGTCGTCGATGTCTTCATCATCATCTTCAGCTTGCTTTCGAGCAGCTTCCAAAGCCTTCTTTACCTGCTCACGCTGACTTTCTAATTTCTTCTTTTCTA
>JBBTWC010000022.1:2896-11955 GCA_038062975.1 Patescibacteria group bacterium
CCAAGGCTTTTTAATTTCTTACTCATATTTTTCTGTTTGTTTTTTAGTGAACATCTCGCAAGACGTTCGTACTGAGCATTATACCACAAACCGTTACAGTCTGTGGAGAATGTCAAGAGTTTCCTTGGCGGTCTTTTCCCACGTAAACTTCTTGGCCTGTATCAAGCCCTTCTTCGAAAGGGTCTCGCACAATCCTGGCTGAAGCAGTACTTCTTGCAGAGCACGAAAGAGTTCGTCTGGCTGATATGGGTCAATCAAAATTCCAGCTGATCCGACCACTTCTGGAAGAGATGAGGAATGAGAGGCGATAACCGGTGTCCCACACGCCATAGCTTCTAGTGGAGGAAATCCAAAGCCTTCATAAAAAGAGGGATACACAAATACACTTGCCAGATTATACAAAGCTGCCTTTTCGCTATCTGTAATATAGCCAGCCAAAATAATCCGATCTCGAAAAGGAGATTTTTCTACAGCTTCAAACAGCTCCTCACATTTCCAGCCACGCGTTCCTGCAAGAACGAGAGAATATTTACCGTACACCGGGTGATCCAAACGCTGGAGTGCTTCAAATGCCTCGACCAACGAGAGGATATTCTTCCGTGGCTCAAGTGTACTAAGGGCAAGGATAAACTTGTACGGAAGCTTGTATTTTTCCTGCACTCGCAAGAGGTCTTCATGGTTTCGGCTTACTGAATGAAAATCGTCACTGATACCACTTTGTACCACCGAGACTTTTTTCTCCGGCACACCATAATACGAGATCAAATCTGAACAAGTAGACTGCGAAACAGCAATAATTCTATCCGCTCTTCGTAACAAACCACGAAAATTCACCAAAAAATGCCACAAACGCTGTCGCCAAGAAAAGGTTTCCGGAAACATCTCGAACGACAGATCATGTGCCGTAACCACCAACTTGGTTTTACGAGAAACAGACGCAAAATTTAAGTTCGGAAGGAAGAAGATGTCCGTACCACCTATCAGTGTGTCGAGCTTTGGCCAGCCAAGATACCAAATCATCAGATTGAATAGCTTATTTGGAAAATGAAACGCACGAAGCGTCACATTAGGATACTGTGTAGCCCAAGAAAAATCGGGCACCTTTTTTCGCCACGCATTAAAGAAGAGAATATATTCATTCTCTGTATCTGTCTCTAATAATTTTTCGAGAAGACTGATAGTGTACTCCTCGACCCCAGTGCGCTTCCCCTCCGCAAGACACCGTACGTCTATACCGATGCGCATTATTGTGTCTTTGATGGTGAAAAGTAGTGCTTCAGAAGAACGATCCAAAACGAGAAGAAGAGACCGACAAGTAAACTAATACCCAGTACCGGAGAAAAAGGAATTCTTGCATCTGCGACAACCGGATCACTTCCCAAGATAACAAACCATCCATTCGCATCATTCTTTTCTTTGTTCAGACTCTCAGTATACCGATTGAGGACAGTGACCATAGAACCAGAAAGTCTCGAAAGATCTTTTTTGATCTTGGCTTGATACGTTACTTCGATAACTTGAGAGGAGAGACGCTTCCCGGTAAATTCACCTCGCTCAAATACCTGAGCATCTGCATAAATATCTTCGACGACCCGTGGAGCCTCAAGCCAACGCACCACCGTATCAGCAAAACGTTCATCCGCTTGAAGACGATAAAAACTATCGTACGTATATTCCTCGGTTGGTTGCATCTTGGTACGACCAACATTCAACAAAAGAGTGGCTTCATATGTCTTCGGCTGACTCTGCTGCCAAACAAGGGCACCTCCAACAATAATGGCAATCAAAACAAGAAAAAGAGCAAAGTCACGACGAATGATAGCGATATATTCCTTGAATTCCATAGCGGTAGTCTTTAACGGGTTTTCAGGTGTTCTGCCAGTGCCTTCTCAATATAGTCCTTCATTGTAGCCTTAAACTGCTCTTTGTCAAAAGCGAGTGCTTTTTGGCGGATAAAGTGAGGATCATAAGCTGTTTCATCAAACCGCTCCACTGCTTTGACGATAGCCTCGGGGGTCTGCTCATCAAAAAACACCCCTGTCTTGCCTTCTTCCATATGCTCGACAATATCACCGCCACGATAAGCAATCAGTGGCCGCCCAGAAGCCATTGCCTCGATAGCCACGATACCAAAGTCCTCTTCCTGAGGAAACACAAACCCACGGCACTCAGCGTAGTACTTGGGCAATTCTTCTTCCGGCACACGCCCAAGAAATTCAATCGTCGGTCCTGCGAGTTTTTTGAGACGTTCCAGCTCTGGGCCACGCCCAATAATTCGCAGTGGGAGCTTGAGTCGATTGAAGGCCTCAATAGCAATATCGTGACGTTTGTATGCAATGAGACGCCCTACCATCAAGAAATAATCCTTCCGTTCATTTGAAACCGCAAAACGATTTACATTTACCGGTGGATGAATAACAGAAGCTTCTTTGCGATAATACTTTTTGATACGCTTTTTCACGAACTGTGAATTGGCAATAAAAAGATCTACTCTATCCGCACTAATCTTGTCCCACAAACGAATAGGGCTCATAAAAAACGGCACGAGCTTTTTAATCATCGATGGAAATCCAAAATCCTTGGTGTATTTCTGACAGTCATCCCAGGCATAACGCATTGGCGTATGCATATAACAGACGTGCAGTGTCTCTGGTCGAGTAATAATTCCCTTGGCGTAACTCGAAGAATCTGAAAGCACTATATCGTACTTGGTAAAATCAAACTCCTCGATAGCCAACGGCATGAGCGGCGGAAAAAGACGGTGGCGCTTTCTAGCAAAAGGAAAATTTTGCAAAAAAGAAGTGTAGATGCGTTTGTCAGTAAAGTTTCCACGCATTGCATCTTTGTCATAGATGAGTGTATAAATCGGCGCATACGGAAAAAGCTCAGTAAAAGCCTCGAGCACCCGCTCTGCTCCCCCATACTGCACTAAATAATCATGAACCAACGCGATCTTCATAGCAAAACTCGGAAAGAAGTATTACAAAAGCCATTATACCAGCTCTGAGACATTTTTGGATAAAAAAAGGCCCGGGTCGGATGGTTGTCCGACTCGGGTCCTTAGTTCTTCAAGGCTTCTAGGGGCGAGGCTGGATGATCTGCCCGTCGAAGTAGAGGAAGAGTTCGCCTTCGGTTTCGAGGAGGGAAAATAGGTACGCGTCCTGCTCGAACTCTGGCTGGAGGAGGGAGAGCACGGGGTCAGCCATGCTCCAAGGAGTCCGGTGGTAGTTGATCGTCACCTTGGGTGCTGATGAAGGCACCGCAAGACGGCTCCTCCTCCCCCTGTTAAAGCGGAGATCCGGCTGAGCGACGTGCTCAGGGTGACAACGGAGTAAGACGGCTTTGATACCGCCAGTACTACTCACCCGTCCTTTTGGGATACAGCCGATAGGGACGCGCCGGAGCTTCTTTTCGGCTCCCTTACGCACTTCGGTCATTTCTCCCAAGGGTGAAATTTTGAGTTCAAAGAACTCTTCACCTCGTGCTGGACTTGGATAGCGCATGTCCACAAGGACAGTGTCGATCATGCTGAAGCGCGTACCCTCACCCGGTCGGAACGCCGATGGCGAACTGTCCGGTGCGAGATGCTCCAGATACGATCGGAACCGACTCTTGAGATAACGCAGTTGGCGCTTGCGGATGACGAGCTCTTTTTCGAGCTTCTCTGCCTGAGTCTGCGGTGAAGAGAGAAAGCCTTTCTTGGCCCTCTCAAATTCCTCCGGCTTTCCCAGTTCCGCGATAGCCTCTTGGATCTCCTTGAACCGCGCTTCATCGCCACCGGCATCGGGGTGCTCCAGCTGGAGCAATCCGCGACCGATGACCTGAACAAACTTCCGTATCTGTTCATCGCTCCTCTTGTCGAGGGCGCGAGGCGCGAGTCCAAGAGTACGGAAATGGTTCTTCGCCATCAATCGTACCCGTCCTCTCCCGTAGCGAGGAATTCCGAATTCCCCGCCATTACATCGAGAAGCGCCTCAGGAAGAAGATCCTGATGCGTCCTCGACAGCACGATCATGCGACCCAGAATATGGTTCACGTAGCTGTTCCGGAACCGTTCCGAGACTTCGACGAGGAAGTCGCGGACAGCGTCCGGATCATCGGTGAAATCCCGGAATTGCTGCCGGAATTGGACGAGGTGCTCGATGCTCACTTGTTGCTCCACATGGGAGCCAGAAAGCGAGCCGTTCACGCCCCGATGGAGCTCGATCACCTGGGAAATCTCCCGGACTTCGAGCCCTCGATCGAGAAGCTTGCCAACCGTTGCCGGTTTGACCCGAAACTCGTCGATGATGATTGCGACCTGTCGCTCTTCATTGGCGTTCAGGCCATGGATAAGGGCGAGCGCATTTGCTCGCTTGGTGACTTGAACCGGGAGGGACTCTCCGCGGACGACTGCTAGCTCGTTTGCCATGGTTCTCTCTCGCTTTCTGTCATGCTATGGCAATTCAGTTCCTTTACGCTGTCTTGGCTTACGCCTTCCTATTCCCCTTCTCTATGATACTCAAGGAACTTCAGGTTATATAACCATGATTTTTATATATTGTCAACAAGAAAAAAGAGCGCTGAGGCGCTCCATTCCCTAAAGGTGTCTTTATATTTTACCTTCAAGTTTTTCGCTAACAGCTTGGGTAATTTTTTCGAAGGTAGCGTTCATTTCGTCGCTGGTGAGCGTACGATCGTCAGCGCCAAAGTACAAATGGAAAGCGAGACGCTTGTCAGCATCTTGCTCATAGATATCAAAGAGTTCGGATTTCTTGAGCAGTTCTCCGCCAGCCTCTGCGAAAACTTTCTGTACATCAGCTACAGCAATAGACTTTGGAAAGGTTATAGAGACATCACGAAGCGCATACGGAAATTTCTGAAGTGGTTCAAAAATAACTACTTCTTTGAGAGCTTCTTGTAGGCGACGCATACTGATACCGGCGATACAAATTCGTTCTCCTGGGATACCAAAGTTCTTGGCAACACTTGGATGAAGTGATCCAATAAGACCGATAACCTTACCGTCTACAACAATCGTTGCGCTCTGCACAGGATTCAACATGACATCCGTTGGAAGATGATTGTCATCGGAGAGCGGTATAAAGGAAACACTCTGTATACCATACGAATCAAGCAAGGCTTCTACCTTTCCTTTGAGCACATAGAAAGCTTCGCCCTTTTCACCTTTCTTTCCGAGAACGTTTGTCAACAGAAGCTGCTTGGTTTCATGCGGTTCAGTAGTCTTCTGATCTTTTTCAAACACACTTCCAATTTCAAACATTGAGAAGGTATCAAAATGACGCAGGTTCTCTTTCACCTTGCGAAGCATGAGAGGAACAAGAGAGAGACGAAGCAAATTCTGATCAGGGCTGAGTGGGTTTTCTAAACGAAGATGATTGTCCAAGGCAAGTTTGGTTGCTTCTGCATCGCGCTCTCCATAAAACGAATAGGTAAGAATTTCATCAAATCCCATATTGGCCAAAGCGTGCTTGAGTCCTCGTTCAAATCTTTTCTTTGGATTCTGTGGTGCAGCTACCAGCGGAAGATTTGGCGCTACTGGAGGCATCTTGTCATAGCCTTTCATACGCCCAATTTCTTCGATAAGACTCCATTCATCTACTAGATCCGGGCGACGAGTGGGTACTGTTACTTCAAGAATATTTTTATTGGAAATCTTTTTTACTTTCAAACCCAGAAGTGCCAAGCGCTGCACTGCTTCAAACAAAGGCACATTGATACCCAAAACACCTTCGATAGTTTCTTGAGAAACTTTAACCTTCCAAGACTTGTATACTTTTGGATACACATCGCGCATACCAACAATCTTGCTCAATGTAAGAGATGGGATGAGATTCGCAGCTTCACGTAAAGATTCTTCTGGAAGATTTGGATCAAGCCCTCGCTCGAAACGATAACTGGCATCCGTTGGCAGGTTGTGATGAGCTTTGGTCTTACGAATAGTTCCAGCATCAAACACAGCTACTTCAAGAAAAATATTCTTGGTTTGATCCGTAACAGCGGAACTCGCTCCTCCCATGACACCAGCAAGAGCTAACGGCTTCTTGTGATCAGCAATCACTAAGTCTTCCGAAGAAAGCTTGATCGTTTCACCCGTAAGAAGTTTGAGTTTTTCATTTTTCTTCGCAAGACGAACCACGATACCACCTTCTATCTTGTCAGCATCAAAAGCATGCATCGGCTGACCAGTTAGCAACATGAGATAGTTCGTTGCATCAACAATATTGTTAATAGGACGAAGCCCAGAAAGAATAAGCTTTATCTTGAGCCACAAAGGCGAGTCAGTCACACTAACATCCCGAAAAGCAAGCCCAGCATAACGAATACATCCTTTCTTATCTTCAATCGCTACTTTCGGAGCACGATTGTACGAAGGAATCTTAATCGCTTTTCTTGGCTTTTCTGTAAAACGTGAGGCATGCCCATCAAGTGCTGCTACTTCACGCGCCATTCCTTCATGTGACAAAGCATCTGAACCACGATCCGGAAGGATCTTGATATCAAGCACACTGTCTTCGAGACAAAAATGCCGAGCAAACAGTGCTCCTACCGGAGCATCTTCTGACAGTACCAAAATACCTGAATGATCATCGCCAATACCGAGCTCTTTGGAAGAACAAATCATTCCTTGCGATTTCACACCACGAAGCTCTGCTTCAGTAATTTCCATTCCTCCAGGAAGAGTTGCTCCAGGAAGTGCTACAACAACATTTTGTCCTTCGGCAATATTAGGAGCACCACACACAATCTGACGGATATCATTTCTTCCCACTTCTACAGAAGCCACCTTGAGACGGTCGGCATTGGGATGCTTTTCTAACTTTATAACGTAACCGATAACCAAATCATCCAAACCATGCGGATACTTTACAATCTCTTCTACTTCAAAAGCATGAAACATCAAAAGCTTCCCCAGCTGTTCGGCTGATTTTTTCGTTCCAGAGAGTTCTTTGAGCCAGTGATAACTGTATTTCATAGTACGCTTAGAATTGCCGAATAAAACGGAGGTCTCCCGACATCAAAAGACGAATATCGGTAATTCTATACTTCATAAGTCCTAAACGAGTGAGTCCGAATCCCCAGGCAAAGCCCTGGTATTGTCCGCGCTTGTACCCTGCTGCTTCGAATACTTTTTGGTTGACCATTCCGGCTCCACCAATTTCCAACCAGCACGTCCCCTTGCACGTAGAACATCCCTTGCCGTCACAGAGCACACAACTAATATCAAATTCAAAAGATGGTTCTGTAAACGGAAAAAAGCTTGGACGCAAACGTACCGTTACTTTTTTTCCAAAAAACTTTTCAAAAAATGCTTCTGCAATATATTTGAATGTTGAAACACTCACCTCTCCCGCTTTATCTACCATAAGGCATTCAAACTGATGAAATGTGTGCTCATGTGAAGCATCGGTTGCTTCGTTACGGAATACACGTCCAGGAACAATAATACGGTATGGAGGCTTGTGCGTTTCCATATAACGAATCTGTACTGGTGATGTATGTGTACGCATCACATACTTGTCTTTCCATTTCTTCTCACTGGCCAGCCAAAAGGTATCTTGCATATCACGAGCTGGATGATTCTTTGGAAAGTTAAGCGCATCAAAGTTGTACCATTCTTTTTCGGCTTCTGGGCCATCGGCAATATCAAATCCCATCGAAGTAAAAATATCTTCGATTTCGTGTTCGAGATGAGTAACAGGATGCAAGTGTCCGGAAGGAAATGACTTCCCTGGAGCGGTCACATCAATTCGATCAGCTTCCCAATCCTGATTCTTTTCGAGAAGTTCTGCTTGAAATACGGAGAAGGCTTGAGAGAGTTCCTGACGAGTAGCATTGGCCAAAGGCCCAACCACGCGCTTCTCCTCTGGAGAAAGATCTTTGAGTCCTTTGAGCAAAGAATTAAGCTCGCTTTTTCTTCCCAGATATTTAATTTCCCATACCTGAAGCGCTACGGCATCTTGTACAAGTGCCAGCTCTGCTTTTCCTTCTTCTTGTATTGCGAGAATTCTCTCTTTCATATTTTCATTCTATCCAATTTTCTTTCTTTTGGCGAAACTACGGAATAAGGATGCGAGCAAAATTTCTTTTTCCAACTTTGAGAATGGCTTCATTCTCTGTTGGCAACAGCGCTCTTTTTACATCCGTAACTTTTTCTTGATTTAATTCTACGCCACCTTGTTCAATCAATCTTCGTGCTTCTCCCTTGCTTCCAGCAAATTCTAACTCAACAATAATATCGATTATTTCTTCCCCGGCCATAGAGCGTCTTTCGATGATTTCTTCTGGCACGCCTTTTTCAGAAAAAACATTTTGGAAATGCTTTTCAGCTTCTTCAGCTGCGCCTTCGTCGTGATACATCGAAACAAGCATCTTCGCCAAAAAGACTTTTGAATTTTTTGGATTAGCTCCGCCTTTCATTTCTTGTTCCACTTTCTCTACATCTTCCATTGGCACACGAGTACAGTGCACCAGATACGTAACAATGAGTTCATCTGGAATACTCATCACCTTACCAAACATGTCATTTGGTGAATCAAGCAAATTTATTGTATTCCCCCAGCTTGAGCTCATCTTACGACCATCTGTTCCCAAAATAAGATTTCCCATCAAGATATCCTGTGGCTTTTGATCATACAGTGGTTGTAAATGACGGCCAGCAAGCAGGTTGAAACGCTGATCAGTACCTCCGAGTTCAACATCAGCCTGTATAGCAACGCTATCGTACCCTTGCATCAACGGATACAAAAGTTCACGAAGCGAAACTCGCTTCCCTTCATCAAGACGCTTTTTGATATTTTCACGAGAAGTAAACTCTGACAAAGAAAAAGCATCTGCCTGACGACCGATTTCACTGTAGGTCAGCTTTCCAAGCCATTCAGAATTGCTGTGTACTTCAGCCTTGGTAATATCAATAATCTTCCCGGCTTGCTCAACATAATTCTTCATGTTCTCGGCAATAGTCTCCTCGGAAAGCATAGGGCGTTCACTGTCTTTGTCCGAAGTATCACCGATCACTCCCGTAAAATCACCGACAATAAAAACAATCTGGTGTCCCA
>JBBTWC010000023.1:0-10281 GCA_038062975.1 Patescibacteria group bacterium
TTATATCACAAAGCAAAAACCTCTCCGAAGAGAGGCTTTTGAGAAATAACCCTCTGTTATTTCTTGAAAACGAGGAATTTGTAACCAACAAAGTTCCAGGTGAGCACAAGGATAGAAGCGCTTAAGCCACCGATATTAGCCCAGGCCTTGTCGCTGAATCCAGCTGGAGCTCCGATCACATTTACTACAAATGAGGTGATACCAACGTTTAGGAGGAGTCCAATGAGACTTACTAAGAGGAACTGACTAAATTCTTCACCCACCTTTGTAGTTTCTTTCTTCTCAAATGACCAGAACTTGTTCCAGACGTAGCTGTTCATAATAGCGGCCATAACGGCAAATGATTTGAAGACGGCAATCATGTAACCCGTAGAAACGTCGGTCATGAAGATAAAGAGATTGTAGATACCGAGGTCGACAACCGTGTTTGCAACACCGATCAATCCAAATTTCGAGAGTTGGAAAAAGAAAGGGCGTACAAATTTGGAAAGGAAATACCCAAAGCCAATGCCGGCAGCACAAATAATAGCCAAAAGAAGAGCAAAGAACGGGACAGGAATTGGAAGCTTAACAGCAAGATTGCTAAAGATGAACGGAGCGAGGATACCAATAAAGGCACCGTTGATAGCTCCAAAAAGCAGGTCACGTAAAGTGAGTTTCATAGGATTATTTACCTTGATTAATTTCTTTTTCAATTTCTTCCATGTCTTTTACCCACGAATCAAGCGCGGAAGTTTTCCCTGGTTCGTCATCTGAGAGCGAGTGAAAGGTGATGCCAGGAGCGGTACTGGGGGCATCGTCGTTTTGGAGATCTTTTTTCCAGTTGTTAATCACACTTGAAGATTCAGCTGCTTTACTGAAATCAGTTTGCCAGTCTTTATGGGCGCCTTTTTGAAGAATGTTCTCGATAGCAGCCCATGTTCCGTCAATATCTCGTGGCAGCACAATAGCTACTTCATCTCCAGGAGTCGTCTTGAAATAGGTGATAGAGGCGAGAAGAACACGATACGGTTTTCCGTTTGCAAGAACATAGAAGTTTCCTGACTCGTCTTGAGTCACAATACCAATAGCGTGTCTGCGGTCTATTGGTCCTATTTGTTTATAGAGAAAAGTACCATTGTCTGTAATGGTAAGTTTAAGCATGTCGCCCTCTACAAGCTTGGATTTTGAGGCGTAGTTGGCTGGGACAGGATACTGTTTCCCATCGGCACCCATCATAATCTGTCCGTCAAAGGTACCTTCAACAACGGTCCCGTCACCATCGGTGGCCTCAATCTTTCGGGGGCGTCCCGTTTTCTTTTTTCCTTCTATTTGAAGGAGCATGGCTTTGGCGCTTTGAATGGTTTTTTCAGCATTCTGCACCATGTCACGGAGCGTCTGGATTTTCAGAGCGCGGTCCGCTTCTTCTTTGGAAGTATCATCTGTTGGATGATGGAGATCAGTCTTTGGCATAGTTTTTTATTTTCGTAATCTCCCGAAAGTTTTTTGTCGGGGAGAAATTTCTTTTTTGTTTTTCTTGAATATAGTATAACCCGTATTTCAAAGAGGAGCAAGAGTTTTTGGATGTCAAGAGTTGTTTATGCAAAAGATTTTTTTGTTTATATGGAAGATTGATTGTACTTTTTTTGTAAGCCTGCGAAGACATTCTTTTTGGTACCAAAGTGTCCTTTTTTGAAGGAGGCCGGAAACCCTTGACAAAAATGCAGAACGTGCGGTAATATAAAGAATCTTCAATACAAGAAGGTAAGCAAGGGATACCTATCCTCTCGGTTGGATTTTATACATTAAACCTCTATAGAGGGTAATACGCGCTTATGAAGGCCACAAAGCAGGTTTCAAGTCAGGCGAAGACCACAGCAGAGGAACAGCCGTTTCTCGAGTCTTTGGCTCTCTTTTTAGAACAGCTTCCAGAACGTTCTCGTGATATCGTGCATGCTCGTTTTGGTATGGTTTCCGGAACTCCTGAAACTTTAGAAGAGATTGGCCGCGCCTATCAGATTACGAGAGAGCGTGTACGTCAGGTTATTGGTGGTGTTATTGGTTTTCTTTCAAGCGAACAAGAGAGTGATAAAGTTTCTCGTGTTTCTGAAATGATCAAATCGACGCTCGAGAAAAAAAGTGGTATCATGGAAGCGGAAGAGCTTCTTTCAAAACTTTCTCGTGGTGACGAAAAAGAGCGCGGAGCACTCTTAGCGTTTTTGGAATGTCTTTCTCTGGTAGAAACGGAAAAGGCGACCAAGGATCGTGAGCGAGTGTATGTTTTGCGCGGATTTCCATTGGAAAAATGGAAAGAAGTAAAAGACGTCGCTCGTAAAATTCTTTCTCAGGCCGATGAAGTCTTGGAAGGAAAAGAACTGTACTCTCGTTTTGCTGCTCTCAAGAGACAGGAAACAGAGAAGGAGTTTTTTGACTTTCTTTCTGTTGCCAAGGACATTAAGCAAAATGTTTTTGGAAACTGGGGACTTTCTAGCTGGAGTGATATCAAGCCTCGTGGAACTCGTGAAAAAGCCTACTTGGTTTTGAAAACAGGAGGAAAGCCGATGCATTTCCGTGATATTGCCAAGCTCATCGATGAGCATGGACTTCAAGGAAAGAAGGCAAAAAGCCATCCACAGACCGTTCATAATGAACTGATCAAGGATAGTCGTTTTGTTCTGGTTGGCCGGGGTATCTACGGTCTCTCTGAGTGGGGGTTTAAAAAAGGTACCGTCAAAGAAGTTATCGAAGAAATTTTGAAAAAGGCTGGTAAGGCACTGACTCGTGAAGAGATTGTTGCAGAAGTACTGAAGGTGCGCCAGGTCAAGAAATCGACTATTATTATCAATTTAAATACATTCTTCACTCGAGTCGGAAAAAACGAATACGCGCTTAAAAAATAGCAGCGTTCTCCAAAAACAAAAAAGAGGTCAACGAACCTTAAAGTAAATTTCAATGGGTACTTTGTTTACAGCTTTATCTGATGCTTTCTCTGCCATGGGGGCTATTTTTAGTGCCATGCTCGATGTGTGGTTCATCGTGTTGCCCCCGATCTTTTATTCTCTTTTTGTAATACTGTGGCTCCCGCATGTTTGGGGGCACTATGGTTCCAAGGTTCGTTGGGTGATGCTTGAAATTATTCCGCCACGGGATATTGAAAAGAGTCCTCAACCGATGGAATCTATCTTTACGGGTTTTGCGGGTGTCGTAAAAGGTTTTAATACTGCTGAAGAGTGGGTGAAAGGGGAATACCCAACATCGTTTTCTTTGGAGCTTGTCAGTACGGAAGGAAGGGTGCATTTTTACATTCGTACCCAAGTTGGCTTTCGGAATCTTGTAGAGGCTCATTTCTACGCTCAGTATCCAGATGTAGAAATCATCGAGGTACCTGACTATACAACTCAGATTCCGCGCACTATCCCGAATAAAGATTGGGATCTTTGGGGTACAGATTTTGAACTTGCCAAAGATGATGCGTATCCGATTCGTACGTATAAATCTTTTGAGGAGTCCGTAACCGGAAAAATGATTGATCCTATGGCAGGACTCATTGAAACGATGAGTAAGGTGGGTCCAGGTCAGCACATGTGGCTTCAGTTGATTACGACTCCTATTAATGAGAAGTGGTACGCTTCTGGAAAAGCTATTGCAGACAAGCTTGCCGGTCGAGCGGAAAAAGAAAAGCCAAAGAGTATTTTCGCGAAACTCTGGGGTGATCTTACAGACATTTTCAGTAACATCCTCCCTGGTATCATGGGGAAAGAAATGGTGTTCTCAACTGCAGAAGCTGCCGAGAAAAAATCAGATCAACCTATTGAAGCAAAACTCACACTTGGTGAGCGAGATGTTTTGAAGGCTATCGAAGCGAATATTGGAAAGCAGATGTTTAAGATGCGCATGCGCTATTTGTATGTGGGTCGGCGAGAAGCCTTTAATAAGCCAACGGGAGTCTCTGCGTTCATCGGAGGTATCAAGCAGTTTAACGATGGCAGCCTCAATAGTTTCAAGCCGGAGGATACTTCGAAAACGGACGCCAAATATATTTTTGTAGAACCACGCCTTCGATTTTTGCAACGCCGTATCTTGAACCGCTATATCTGGCGTGATCCTTCTCCTGACCACACGCGTTTTATTCTCAGTACTGAAGAATTAGCTACTATCTATCACATCCCTGATATGTCGGTTATCGCTCCAAATCTTTCACGGGTCGCTGCGAAGCGTAGCGGTGCGCCGATGAATCTTCCTATCCAAGAAGACTAAAATCCTATGCCTGAAAACCACCAAAACGATATTACTTTTTTTGCCAAGACAAACTTCCGTGGACAGGAACGAGTTTTTGGTATCAAAACTGACGATCGACGTCGGCATATGTACGTGATTGGAAAAACCGGTATGGGGAAAACCAACCTGCTGGAGAATCTTGCTATTCAAGATATTCAGAAGGGGCACGGTATTGCCTTTATCGATCCGCACGGCGATACAGCTGAAAAGATTATCAAGGCTATTCCAGCCAATCGTATTAATGATGTTATTTACTTCAACCCAGCGGATCAGGATTTTCCTATTGCCTTTAACGTTATGGAAAAGGTGGGGCCAGAGTATCGGCATCTTGTTGCCTCTGGTTTGGTTGGAGTGTTTAAGAAGATTTGGGCTGACTCCTGGGGACCACGACTTGAATATATCTTGCGCAATGCTATCTTAGCGCTGTTGGAGTATCCAGGATCCACACTTTTGGGTGTGACACGTATTTTGGTAGACAAATCCTACCGAGAGCGTGTTGTAGAGAAAATTACGGATCCAGTGGTCCGGAGTTTTTGGGTTGATGAATTTACAAAATGGAATGACCGAACCCTTCAGGAAGTTATTTCTCCAATTCAAAACAAGGTAGGACAGTTCCTTTCGAGTTCTTTGGTACGTAATATCGTTGGTCAGACGGTCTCTTCTTTCGATATCCGTAAAGTGATGGACGAGAAGAAGATTCTTATCATGAATCTTTCCAAAGGACGTATTGGAGAAGATAACAGTGCTTTGTTGGGAGCCATGATGATTACCAAGATTCAGTTGGCAGCTATGGCGCGTGTGGATACGCCCGAAGAAGAGCGAGCCGACTTTTATCTCTATGTTGATGAATTCCAAAACTTTGCAACTGAATCTTTTGCAAACATTCTTTCTGAAGCACGTAAATATCACTTAAACCTTATTCTTGCGAACCAGTACGTAAATCAAATCGAAGAAGAGGTGCGTGATGCTATCTTTGGAAATGCTGGAAGTATTATATCGTTTCGTGTCGGGGCAACAGATGCTGAATTTTTGGAGAAAGAATTCGAACCTGTTTTCATGATGAATGATATCGTTAATCTTCCGAAGTATCAGATCTATCTCAAACTGATGATCGATGGTATCGCAGGAGATGCTTTTAGTGCCAATGTTCTTCCGCCAATTAAGATTGAGAGTGATCCAGAAACAGAGCGAAAGATTATTCAAAGTTCACG
The DNA here is from genome assembly GCA_038062975.1 of Patescibacteria group bacterium. Taxonomy (GTDB): domain Bacteria; phylum Patescibacteriota; class Minisyncoccia; order Moranbacterales; family UBA1568; genus UBA1568. The sequence goes on from JBBTWC010000023.1 coordinate 5,469, forward strand.
TGAACGCTATGCTACTGCACAGGCAGAAGTAGAAGATAAGATTCGTCGCTGGAGCGGTATGCTGACTGCGGAAGAAAAAACAGCACTCCTAGAAAAAGTAACAGGAGAGAAAGCATCCGAAAGAGGCGAGGTATCCGAGGTTTCTGCTCCAAAGGAGTCTTCAGTTCAAAAACCGAAAGAGGCTCCGTATGTTCCAAAAGTTTTACAGACAGAAAAAATACATACTCCTTCTCCAAAACAGCCAGAGCCACCCATGGCACCAAAAAAGAAACCTTTTGCGACTTTGGAAAGTCTGAAGGCCGAGTCAAACGTTATTTCTCCTCAATCGGAACAGCGAAAAGAACCAAAATCTGAGAATCTTATTACAGAGCCGGTAGTACGGAGTATTGAGAAGGCAAAGGTTCAAGAAGAAGTAGTGGTACCAAAAGCAGTAGCCTCTGAAGAAGTTTTGCCGGTAGAAAAGGTTCTGTATGATGCCAATTGTGCTACTTGCGGTCTTGATATCAAGGTACCTTTTAAGCCAGATGGTACTCGCCCGACATTTTGCAAGGACTGCCTTCGTGATTATCAGCGAGTAACTGCTAAAGCACGTCAGGAAATAGAGCTTGCACAAAACAAGAAGCAAGGATCCGATACAGTAGCAGAGCAACCCAGAAAGAATACTCGTAATAGAGTGTATGCTTCCGCGGAAACCCCACTCTCTCTTTCGCAGGTGCAAAATATTGGTCCCAAGAAATTCAAATCCCTGCGCAAACGACCCGATATTGATCTCGGTGAGGTCCGAGCGCTTATTGATACTGCGCATCAGGGAGAAGATCGGTCTTAGTTGGGGCTTGGTTGTGGCATAAAATGATTTTTGATAGTATAGAAAGAGCTTATGAGTTTTCGTAAACGACATCGTCACGCATATTTCTTTTGGGTTGTTATTTCAGTCCTTGTTGTTTTTTCGATGATTGCTTTTCTTTTCGCGCCGTTCTTTCTCTACTAGCAAAACAGATCTGCATCTATGAAAGGGAGGAAACTATGGATACGCGCCGTTATCGTCATTGTGATTCTTCTCGTAGGATGGGTTGCCTATATTTCTTCCAAGCAACTTGAACGTAATCGACGTATTCAAAAAGAAGTAGCGACGCTTTCTGAAGAGGCAGCCAAGATTCGGCGAGAAAATGAAACGCTTGGGGATCGGATCAATTATTTCTCCTCAAATGAATTTCGTGAACAGGAAGCAAAAGAAAAGCTTGGCATGAAGAAGCCAGATGAGACGGTCATGGTGGTTCAACAAGAGCCGGACCCAGTGGCTACAGAGAATACAGATGAGCAACAAAATACAAAGCCACTTTCTGCTGATGAAGGGGAGGGAAATTACAAAAAATGGTGGAATCTCTTTTTTAACAAGACGTAATCAGAAATGCTATGTCAGAAGAAACAGAAACACAGAAAGCTCCAGAAAAGAAAGTAAAATGGATGACGCTTGCGTACGCGCTTTTGGCAGTCGTACTTCTTTTTTTGGCAGCTACATTTATTCTTGCCTATACATTTCCTCATAAACCAGCCTGGGTGAAAGAGGTTACAAACTCTCTCCCGTACCCGTTGGTGGTAGTGAATTATCACAAGGCAGTTACCTTTTCGGAATTGGCTGGCAATATGCAGTCTATAAAGAGTTTTTACGAGAATCAGGATTTCTCAAAAGTTGGCTTGCGAGTTGATTTTACAACCGAAGAAGGTCAGAAGCGCTTCCAGGTTCGAGAGAAAGAAGTGCTCAATAAAATGATTGAGGACGAAGCTATTGCGCTTCTGGCAAGGAAGCAAGGTATTACAGTAACTCCTGCCACAGCTGAAGAGGGTTTACGTCGTAAGCTTGAAGAATACGGAAGCCGGGAAGAGGTTGAGAAAGACCTTGCGAGACTGTATGGTTGGGATTTGAAGGATTTTGAAAAGAAGATTGTTCTCCCTGGTCTCTACGAAGAGAAGTTGCGAGAGGTTTTTGAGAAAGAAGTTGCTTCTGATACGCGCGCCAAAGACACGATTGAAAAAGCAAAGAAAGAAATTGGAGAAGGAGCGTCTTTCGATGAAGTAGCCGGAAAGTATTCTGAAGGCCAGACTGCTTCTCGGGGTGGTGAACTCGGGTGGTTTTCTCTTGAGGACCTTGCTCCGGAGCTTCGGACGCCAGTTTCTATTCAGAAAGCCGGTGCTCCTGGTACCGTTGTAGAAAGTTCTCTTGGATTTCATATTCTTTTGGTTGAGGAAATCAAAATGGAGAACGGAAAGCAATTGTACCGACTGAGCCAGGTATTTGTCCGCAAGCCCACTTTCGGAGACTGGCTTTCAGAGAAAATGAAGAAGCTTTCGGTATTTGTCCTGACACCTGAGTATCGTTGGAATGTCGAAGAGGCACGAGTAGAGTTTCGAGATGCGAGCCTTCGTGAATTTGAGAAGAAGCTCTATGAAGAAACAAATGGCGATGCCTTATTTTTCTTCTAGCTTTTCTCTGAGAGTCTTTCTGTAAATATTTTCTTTTTGCTTATGGAAACAAAATCGTTTTCTCCTTCACCATCTGAATCAGAATCTTCTCAAGGAGTTGTGCAACCAATACGACCTGTACAGAAGGCGGTATGGCCGTTTCTTATTCTTGCTCTTTTTGCTGGATTGGTCGGGGGAGTTTTTTCTCCGGTGATTCTTCAAGAACTTGAACAAAAAGTTCCGGCACTCAAAGGGCTGTTTCAGGAACCAGCAAGAGAAAGTACGCTTCGAGTATTGATGGAAGATGAGGCGGTAGCTTCTTTGGTAGAGAAAAATGCTTCTGGGGTAGTGAGTATTGTGATTAGTAAGAACGTTTCCAATCTCCGAAATACAAACCCATTTGGCTTTCCGTTTTTTAGCGTTCCGAGTCCGAGTGTTCCTGACGAAACAATTGAAAAGCAGAAGATTGGAAGCGGATCAGGATTTTTTGTGACTGCTGACGGATTGATTGTGACCAATAAGCACGTTGTGTCTGATGAACAAGCAGAATACTTGGTGAAGGTAAGTGGTGGAGAAGAATACCCAGCCAAAGTTCTGGCTCGTGATCCGAATAACGATATCGCTCTTTTGAAAATAGAGGGGAATGATTTTCCTGTTTTGAAACTTGGGGATTCAGATATGCTGAAAGTAGGTCAAACAGCGATTGCTATTGGGAATCCGCTCGGAGAATTTGCAAATTCAGTAAGTCGAGGGATTGTTTCTGGAGTAGAGCGCAACGTGAGCGCTGGTTCAGTATCTGGTGATACAGAGCGTCTCTCGGGTATTATTCAGACTGATGCTGCTATTAATCCTGGAAATTCAGGAGGACCGCTCTTTAATATCTCTGGTGAAGTTATCGGTGTGAATGTAGCAATGGCCCAAGGCGCAGAAAATATTGGCTTTGCTCTTCCGATTAATCAGGTGAAGCGTATTGTTGATCAGGTTCGTGAAACCGGAAAAATTTCTACGCCGTATATTGGGGTGCGGTACATTGTCTTAAATGATAAGATTAAAAAAGAATCGAATCTACCGTATAATTATGGAGCTCTCGTGCTTCGCGGCCAAAATATTACCGATTTCTCAGTTATTCCTGGTTCGCCAGCAGATAAGGCAGGAATCGTAGAGAACGATATTATTCTTGAGGTAGGTGGAAAGAAAGTGGATGAAGAACATCCTCTCGCCAATCTTTTGGGAAGCTATACTGTAGGGGATGAAGTGACGCTCAAAGTTTGGCATAAAGGTGACACGAAAGATATCAAGATAAAGCTTGAGGAGCGACAACAATAAAAGGAAAACGAAAGGAAAGAAAGAACGAGGTAGTTCAGTAGTATTGTTTGGATATGATTTTTCACTTTAAGATTCTTTTGTGGACACTCGTGTTTCTTTTTGGGTTGGAGATTATTTCTTCTAACCCAATTTCTGCTTCCTGGAGTTGGTATGTCTTTGCCATTCTTCCGCTCCTTATCATTGCCTATATATCGGCCAAGCGACTTACGAAGCGTTCCTCGGATGCTTTTTTGCCGGGATTGCTTGCCTTGGTTGCTCCAACACTTCTTTCGCTTATTGATTCTCCGAATGCCAGGCAGTTGTTTGTCGTTCTCTCAGCGCTCATGTATTATTTTGCGCTTTTGGGTATTTATCGTTTGCGTCATGCCCCTACGGATCAGACAGCTCAGGCCTTTTTGAACACGGCCGCTATGGCTGCGCTTTTTTTCTTTTTCTCGGTATTGTACGGCTTTTATCTCAACTTCTCTTTCCCGCTTTGGGGACTGATGCTTTTGTATTTTTTTGGCACAAGTCTTACGAGCTATCAGTTGTTTATTAGTGTTGAAAGAGAAGAGCGAAGGCGCGTTTTGATATACAGCGTACTTTTAGGATTGATCATGGGAGAAATGGTATGGGTAATGAGTTTTTGGCCGTTCGGGTACCTGACGACAGGAGCGCTGGGGCTTATTTTTTATTTTGTGTGTTGGGACATTGCTTTTGATGGTTTTCGGAAGAAGCTTTCACTTAAAAAAGCAGTATTGCGACTTCTTTTCTTCTTGGTGCTTTCTATACTGCTTTTGGCGAGTTCGCCATGGCGAATATTGGTATAGGGCATATGCCTTCTCTTGAAGAAGCGTACAGCACATCTTCTCTCTTGCCAAAAAGGCGAAAATAGGGTAGAATTATCCCGTCTTATGGTACAACAAATCTTCAAAAAAACCGCTCTTTTTGGGCTTCTTTTGGTCATTATCCTTATAGTAGGAGGGATCGGAGGAGTTCTTTTTGATCGTTTTCTGATACCAAAAATCGCAACCCTCCCAGCCTTTTC
>JBBTWC010000024.1:0-14417 GCA_038062975.1 Patescibacteria group bacterium
AACGCCGTCACCCTCGGATGAGAATGACGGCAACAAAAAACAATTTTGGGGCATAGAATTCACCCCTTTAGACGAGGGAGGCTGTATTCGTCTTTTTCCCCTACTTCCAAATCTTGATGACATGGATATACCCGAATGCACCTCGCCGAAGCATTTCGGGTCCTTTGAGAAACAACTCTTCTTGGTCTTCGATCCGGGTCGTTTCTTCTTCGGCCGTATCTCCGAATGGGATGAGACGAACAGGATAACCTGTCCTCTTTTCCTTTCCACCACCTGCTTCAGCAGTCAGACAAAATTCCAAAAGCTCTTCCATATTTGAGGCAATCCGGAGAGATCGCCGCGTTTCTTCGGTAATCTTCACGGTTGTCTCCTGTTGTTAAATAGCCAAGAAATAATTGAACCATTTCTTGGCAGATATGTCTACCCAAAGGTAAAGGCGTAGACTCCGGTACCTGAATCTTCGAACTGAAGCTCAAGCGTATGTATTTCGGAACCAGAGAGATGAATAAGTTCATACAGTCTTTCTCCTGTCACCATTACTTTCCCCTCTTTGACATCCGTTCCAGCTGATTGAATAGGAACCGATGCGCCATCAAGCAATACGTTTACAAGAGCGTTTCCTGAGGCTCCCGGAGAGAGGACCAGAAAAACTTTCTTCCCTGAAAACTGAAGCTGTAATTTTGCACTCTCTCCACTCACAGCTCGCTCTTCTTCTATTTTCCACTTACCCGAAAGAGCAAAGGTATGGAGCGGAAGTTTCTTTGGAAAAGTATAACTTGCCTCTTGATCTCTTTGTATGAGCTCTGTTGAGGCAAAATGCTCTAACCTGCCATACCCCACATACGTCTCTTGTGTTTGTGAAAGAGAACCTCTTTCTTCTGGCATATCCAACAATTCTCGCTCGACTGATTGCGCTCCTGCTTCTTTCAAAAGGTCCTGGATAGCCCGCTCTGTCTCATCGTACTTCCCTTCACCAAAGTGTACCTCTCGAATAATTCCTTTGGCATCAATCAAATAGTGCGCTGGCCAATAACGATTCTGGTACGCTTGCCATGTGCCATACTCATTATCTTGAGCGACCGGATAGTGAATACGGTATCGTTTGATCGCATCTTCCACATTTTTTGTCTCTCTCTCAAAAGCAAATTCTGGTGTATGCACACCAACAACTACAAACCCAGAATCTTTATACTTCTCGTACCAACCCGTTACAAAAGGGAGCGTGCGAATACAGTTGATACAACTGTACGTCCAAAAATCTATCAGCACTACTTTTCCGCGCAGATCTTCCATTTTGAGATCGCTCTGTGTATTTAACCACTTTTCTATTTGCGTAAATTCTGGAGCTGGACCGTAGCTCTTCAGATTTGAAGTTTCCTGCTTCGGTGTAGTGCGAGAGTTTTCTGTATTATTCAATTCATGAATTTTCTCTTGAATCAAAGGACTATCTTCAAAAAACAAAAGGAACTTACTGTAGGAAGGAAGCGCATCAAGAATCTTTGTCTGCAAACTTTTGTCATACCCAAGAAAAATTGCCAACGCAGCCAAAATCATAATTACTCCAAATATTTGCTGAATCCTCCCAGTATACGGAGAGAGTTTTCGGCTCTTGATAAAGACTCTCTGCCCAAGTGTAGCGAGTATAAAAAGAGGAACCCCTACTCCCAATCCAAAAGCAAGTGTGATTCCAAATACCTCTATTGTCACTGCACGCGTCGCTGCAAAAGTAGCAACTGCAGCCAGTACCGGTCCCGCACAAGGAGACCAGAGTAATCCCAAAAAGAATCCGGTTACGTATCCGCCCCAGAAGCCCTCTCCCTGCTTCTTGGTAAGTGTAGATCCAAACTTACCGATAAAGCCACTCACCGCCCCCTCAAGACGCTTACTGAGATATGGTACGGCCAACGACAATCCTAAAAGGATGATAATAAACGCTGCTCCATTGCGAAACAAATCCGGTGGGATAGGCAGGATGTGTAAAAGATAGGATAAAAAGAGGGTAAATAGGGTAAAGCTCGTAATAATACCAAGTACGATTCCTGCAGGTCGACGCTTTCCGGTCATTGCGGAAGCTGAAAGCAGTATTGGCAATAACGGCCAGATACAGGGAGCGAAAATAGTAATCACTCCCGAAAGAAATGCGAGCACAAGAAGCGTAAGCATACCAAGTATATGTAAAGGATAAAGGAGACGGAGAATGTATTTCTCCGCCCTACTTTCTACTTCACATTCTTCAAAAGCTCTGTGAGTGAAGAGCTTCCCACCCACTTCGTAATTTGATTTCCATTTTCATCTACCTGAACTAATGTATGCTGCGTCGTTACGCCATACTTTGTTTTCAGATCAGCTGATGCATCATAGTTCACATCGAGAATCATTACATCCTGTGGAATATTCTTCATATTCTCCTTGATGTTTGCGTCGAGTGCACGGCAGGTAGGACACCAACTCGCACGAAAGAAGAGCACAACATTTCCATCTTTGGCAAAGGCAAGCTTGGAAACATCATACGCTTCGTATTTTCCAGCTGTTGTCATCATGGCAGAATCATCCATCATTACCGACTCTTTTTGCATGGCATCGTTCTTTTCCATCGTATCCTCTTTCATCATTTTTTCACTCTCCATCTTTTTCTCTGCCTCCATTTTCTGTTGTTCTTTCATCATCATTTCCTCCGCCTTCATTTTTTCAGTAGCCTGCTGAGCGAGAACCATCCAGGCACCTACTCCTACCAATAACACTACAACGACACCGATAATTATTTTCTTGTTCATATATTTTTATACTAATTAATATTTTTTCTCGGCATACCATCGACCGATTATTTTAGCGAGAACCATGCCCGCCAAAACCGTTGGAAGCCAAGGATCAAGTGTATGGGAGAATGCTTGCAAAATCGTCGCTAAGAGCAAAAGCCCTCCGGCAGCCGTATAGGCAAAACGAGTGGCAATATACTTATGCAATTCCTCCCGTTCATCCGATACTCTTTCCTTCCAGAGGAACATGGAGAAGATAGCAAAGAGTGCTACGACCAATCCCAAAAGGGTCATATGAAATGCATCATTCATCCAAAAATCAAATGGATTAATGAACCAACAAAGAAATACTACCAACAGAAATGCGACTACTGACTCCTGAAATATTTTTTCAAAAAGATTCATACTGTTTCCTTAAAGATTTTTTCGACGGATTCATGAAAGTGTCGTGCAATTTTGAGTGCCAGAAGAACGGATGGAGTATAATTCCCCTTCTCCAAGGCAATAATGGTCTGACGCGTCACTCCGACAGCCACAGCTAACTCCTCCTGGGTCTCCCCTTTCTTTTTCCGAAACTGCTCAATAAAATTTTCTACGGTTCCTTGCATAGTATGTAAAGTTCTCTTTACATACTCTATTGTATATCCAAACCATATGATGTCAAGTATCCTTTACATACTAAAACGACAGAACCAAACAAGGAGGGTTGACATATTATGAGATATCCCTATTGCATCCTTTCAGAACAGTGTATAATGGGATTCGTAACCTCTAAGTACAAAGTTTATGGCAGGTAGCAATAGCGCGTTCATGAAGCCGATGAAAATCAGCGCCGAACTCGCAGCAGTGGTAGGAGCAGGTCCAATGCCTCGTTCCGAAGTAGTAAAGCAGCTCTGGGTGTATATCAAATCCAAGAATCTCCAGGACCCTGAAAACAAGCGCAACATTGTTGCTGACGAAGCACTGAAAGCAGTATTCGGCGGAAAAGACGTTGTAAACATGTTTGAGATGACAAAGCTTGTTTCCAAGCACCTCTCATAATCTTTCCAAAGATTTCAAAAAACACCCCATGTAGGGGTGTTTTTTTATTGAGTATTTTCTATTCTAAACAGGTGCAAGATGTAATTTAATCTTGTCTACCATCTCACCAAAGGACACCTGAGCTTTCACGCAGTAATCCACTGCACCGAGTGCCCTTACCTCTGCCCGATCTTCATCTTGACTGAGGTTTGAAAGCACGATAACGCGAATATCTTTTAATCCTGGATCAGCTTTCAATTCTTTGAGAGTTTCAAATCCGTCCTTCACTGGCATAATGAGATCCAAGAGAATGATATCTGGCTTATGCTCCCTTGCTTTCTGCAGAGCCTGTTCACCATTCATGGCGAGATCCACATCAAACCCCTCCTTCGTAAACTTTCTTGTATACACGTCAGAGATGAACTCGTCATCTTCTGCGAGCAAAATACGTTTTTTTTCTGTTGTTGTTTCCATATGTAATTTTTATAATCTCTAGCATCCTGACGGCGCTTATCTTTCAAACAAATTCTACCACAAAAAACTGTCGCTCAAAGAAAAATCTCCTTATAAAAATTGAGAGCGACGAGACCCCGAAGGATCGCGTCGCTTTTAGTTATGGGAAGTTTCCCCTCTTTCTTTCAGGACATGTATGCCCTTTTTCTCTGCTTCTTCTGCCAAGGTGTTTCGAACGCTTTCCAAGTGAGATGCGAACACTCGAATCTCTTGGCTCGAGTTATTTTCTCGCACAGAGAGGAGAAGCGATCCGCTTTCAAAGATAAACTTCACTGTCCGTCGCCCACTTGAAGCTCCGCGAAGCGAGCGAATAAAGCCCGGGGAAACCCTGGTGACCGCCGTCAATTGCACGGCAATGTCCGCCAAAATTCCGGAGGCTGGAATCACGCTTGTGTGCGCTCCGCCAAATTTTCCTCCAGATCGTGAAAGTCTTGTAGACATTTTGAAAGCCTTTCCAGCAAATTACGAATGGGAGCAAAAGAACTTCCCGATACTCTATCTTGATACCGAATCACTGTCAATCAGTTTCCTTCCTCAGTCTCTCTGTATTATTCAATCACTATACGCCCCTGCATCTCTGCATGTCCCACGCCACAATACGTTCCGCACAAGAAATCAAATACGCCTTTTCTAGTCGCAACAAATTCCACGACAGCTCCTTCTGGCGGAACATCTGCTTCTATACCGAGATCTGGAATAACGAGTGGGTGCCTTACATCCGCATTGTGTATCACAAACCTCACCAGCTCTCCTTCCTTGGCATACAAGATGGAAGGCTCCCATACCCACTGACGGACACCCATATGGATCGTTCGCTCAATCCTATCATTTTTTACCTCGGTCGTAATCCACGGGTAATCCTTTTCTTCCGCTTGAACAGGCACTTCAAGTGAAGTGCCTGTTTCTGGAGCCCTAGATACCTCTTCTGATACTGGTTGCTGTGGCGAAGAGGGCTCATCCTTTATGTCTCCGAAAATAATCCACACAACCCCCTCCATTATTACCAAAGAGATGATTGAAAAAAGTAGAATTCTTTTCATTTCTCCTATTCCTGAAAATCAATTTCAAATGGATACATCCCCATACTACACGTACCATCAAGCTTGCCGGCCGACGGACTCCCAAGGTCAATATCTGTTGTACCGCTTGGTGGAAGATTTTTACTAATATTCATACTCGGTACCCGAAGAGCCGATGAGCAATCATACGTTCCTTGAGTATTAACTCGGAGGATCGTAGGCATACCAGCCTTCGCAGTTACCTTCATAGGAAAATAACCTCCTTTTGCCTTTATCTCGATGATTTGTTTGCCGTCCACTATTGAGACAACCTCCTTCGGAAGTGGACCAGAAACAGACGATCTGTCATCTTTCAAACCCCACCAGAATAATGCAATACCTAAAACGACGACAATTCCAAATACTATAAACATTTTATTCATAGCGTTCTCTTAAAAATTGAATATTGGCGAAATAACTCCCAGTACTACCAAACTATTAATGAGATTGAACAGTGCAAAGGCAATAACAATGAGTCCGGCTGTCTTAAAGAATATACCAGCCTTTGTGCTTCCCTGAATACTCAGCGAGCTAAAACTCACGAGGGCTAATACTGGAAATGTCCCGAGAGCAAAAGAGAGCATTGTCATTCCTCCATGAAGGAAGCTTCCTGTTGTAAGCGTGTAGATCTGCATAGACTGCGTAAATCCGCATGGCAAAAAGAATGTCACAACACCAATAAGAAACGGTGTGAGAGTATGATTCACTTGCGTGACACCCAGAGCATGCTTCGAGAGAAATTTAGGCATCGTAACCTGAAACTTTTTTGCCCACGGAAATACATCAAGGAGATTAATGCCAAGAACAAGCATAACCATACCCACCAGAACGCTTAAGATAAAGATTCCAAGAATACTTAAGGTGAAGTTTGCACCAATAGCCCCAATCATTCCTCCTAAAACAAAGAAAGAGACGAGTCGACCTAAGTGAAAAAGTGCTTGAGGCCTCACTTTGTCCCCTTCTTTCGCGAACGTCGCTGACATCGAAAGCACGAGTCCTCCAACGACCGCCATGCAGGTCGAAAGAGAGGCTACGATTCCAATGATGAAAGCGGTTCCGTAAGACACCTCACCAGCATTGACCAAGTTTATCAAGCCAGTCTTCTGAAGAAAGATAAAAAGGATAATAAAAAGTACAGCAAAAGGAACTGCCCATGCAAACTCTGACCAAGAGATCTTCTGTACAGTCTTCTCGAGAGATAGCGTATAGCCATGAGCCGAGAGTGGGAGCGAAAGTTCGAGAGCAATTTGCTCCGAAGTTTTGTCTCCAAAATCTCCAGTCACCTCGACAGAATGATGAGCGAGATTTGTTTTTGCTTTTTCCACTTGAGGCAGTTCTTGAAGTGTATTTTCGGTCATGAAAACACAACTCTTGCAGTGCATACCTGTCACATGAAAAGTATGGGTCTTTTTCATAATTTTTTCATTTTAAGCCGTAAAGAGTTTCCTACAACCGATACACTAGAAAATGCCATAGCAAGACCGGCAAATACCGGGCTGAGTAACCAACCAAAAAGCGGGTAAAATACCCCCGCTGCCAATGGAATACCCACAAGATTATACACAAAAGCCCAGAAGAGGTTCTGTTTAATACCCGTCATCGTGATACGAGAAAGCCTGATTGCTTTCACGACTTTTGTAATATCCCCGCGAAGCAAGGTGATGCCAGCAGATTCTATGGCAACATCTGTTCCAGTTGCCATCGCAATCCCAATATTAGCCTGAGCCAAAGCTGGTGCATCATTAACCCCATCTCCGACCATGGCTACTATCATTCCTTCCTTCTGAAGCTCCTGTATCTTTTCCATTTTCTGTCCAGGAAGAACTTCGGCAATCACCTCATCAATTCCTACTTCCTTTGCAATATACTCTGCTGTATGAATATTATCTCCAGAAAGCATGAGCGTCTTTATTCCCATTCTTTTGAGATCCTTCATCGCTTCCTTTGCGCCTTCTTTCAAAGCATCCGAAACCATAACAATCCCCAAGACCTTTTCTCTGGTAGCAAGAATCACTGGAGTCTTCCCTTCTTTTACTTCTTTCTCAAAAAGATTCTGATCAAAAGAAACATCGAGATCTTTGATGAGAGCAAGATTCCCAGCATAATAGAGAACGTCTCCAATTTTTCCTTGGAGTCCTTTTCCTTGGATCGCCTGAAATTCTTCCGCTCTCTGTATGTCTACTTTCTTTTCTTCTGCAAACGTAACAATAGCTTGGGCAATTGGATGCTCAGATTTTTTCTCAAGCGTTGCGAGAAGAGAAACTATTCTGTCTTCACTTTCATCTGAAAATGAACGTATCAAGACCACCTCTGGTTTACCTCTGGTAATAGTACCCGTCTTATCAAAAACAAGTACACTTGCTTTTTGGAGTTTCTCCAATGACTCGGCATCTTTAATAAGGATTCCTTCTCTTGCGCCCTTTCCAACACCTACAATAATAGCCGTCGGCGTAGCAAGACCCAAAGCACAGGGGCAGGCGATAACCAAAATTCCCACAAACGATACCAGCCCCAGAGAAAGCGCCTGAGCAAAACCAAGGTATGATGTCCCAACAAGAAGCCAGGCACCAAAAGAAAGGAAAGCGATAACCAAAACTATCGGAACGAAGACGCTCGAAATTTTATCTGCCAATCCCTGAATAGGCGCTTTACTCCCCTGCGCTTCTTGTACCATTTTTACGATATGTGCGAGAAGTGTTTCGTCCCCTACTTTCGTGGCTGTAAATATGAAAGATCCAGCTCCATTCAGCGTTCCCCCTACTACCATGTCTCCTGCCTTTTTCTCATTTGGGATCGGTTCCCCGGTAATCATAGACTCGTCCACAAAGGAAGAACCTTCCAGGATCACACCGTCGACAGGAATCTTTCCAGCCGGTTTTATAACTACCCGATCCCCTACTTTTACCTCAGCCAAAGGCACCTCAATCTCTTTTTCATCTCGTAACACAAGCGCACTTTTCGCTTGAAGCCCCAGAAGCTTCTCAATAGCATCACCGGTACGAATTTTTGCCTGAGCTTCCAAGTATTTTCCAAGCGTAATGAAAGTAATCACAACAATAGTCACATCATAATAACTGTGCGTTACATCAATATATGGGGCGAGAGACTCCTCGAAGGCACTTACGATGAAACTATAGAGAAAAGCAACAGAGGTACCAATCCCGATAAGCGTATCCATATTTGCTTTCCCGTAACGTAAAAATCGATAGAACCCGAGGATATACGGTTTCCCTACAACTAAAAAAGTATACAGAGCCATGAGAGGCAAGAGGTGATGAAAAAACTCTTCCCAAACAAAAGGAATTTCAGGGAGCATACGAAACTCTGCGAAAATCTCCCACCCCATCACAAAAATACTGAAGATAGCCAGAGGGACGACCGAGAGCATCTTACTGCGCATATCTTCCAGCTCAATCAATTTCTCTTTTTTGGACTGATTCAACCCGAGATGTGAGGCGTGTTCATCAGCTGTCATTCCCATCTCCTCTGCAGTTCTTTCTTCTGGAAGAACCAACGAATACCCGAGTGGCTCTATGGCCGAAGAAAGATAGTGTGGACTTGTTTTGGTTTCATCAAAATCAATCTTCACGCTCTCGGTTCCATAATTCGCAGAAGCCGTCTCTACACCCTCTATCTTGCGAATAGTTTTTTCAATAATAGACGAGCAGGATGCACAGTGCATTCCCTTGATTCTATATGTTTCTGTATGACTCATATGTATACTCTCTCAAATCTTTTTACTGGCTACTTGTGTAACCCCATGCTTTTGCCCAGCTTCGCATATCATTTATTTCCTTTGTTTGAGCTGTAATAATGTCCTGTGCAAGCTTCTTCATTTCTGGACGATCAGTACTCGCCAAAAGCATATTCGCCATCATAACCGCCATCTGATGATGCGGGATCATTTCTTCTATAAAGGCTTCATCAAAATTTGTAGCATTTTGCAATTCTTCAGTATCGGTCTCATCGCCCATCATGCCCATATGCATACCTCCTGTTCCCATTCCGTGCATACCCATCGTAGTGTTGCTCTTTGGAACTTCGGTAGCAAACCAACCCTTATACCACTCTTGCATTTGAGTTATCTCTGCGCTCTGTGTTCTTTTAATATCGGTTGCGAGATCTTTTATTTCCTGATGTTCCGCCTTCACCAAAGCAATATCAGCCATCGTGATAGCATCTTCATGATGAGGAATCATCTGCTCAATAAAATGACGATCGATATTTCCCGTCATTTGCTGAGGAGAATTCGAAGAACTACTGCGACCAGAGTCATTACGCACCCCCATCATCTGCATCATGCCCCTGTAATTATTATTCACTGCATACCCTGCAAAAAAAGAGGTTGCTACTACTCCAACAAGTAAACCGATAACACTATAGAGTATTGCTTCTTTATTCATATGTTTGAGTTATGTATTTTATTTACGCTTAAGTTGATATACTTTGAGAATTTCAGCGGTTGCTTTTTTTGCCTCTCCTCCCTTGATCTGCTTAATAACACAGCCCCCGAGATGACTTTCCATCAATTTGTCTTCCACGGCAGTAAGCCCCTGTTTCACGGCAGAGGTCTGTGTAATAACATCAATACAGTACGTTCCTTTCTCGATCATATCTTGCAAACCTCGCACCTGACCTTCAATAATCTTTAAGCGTCGCACCAACTTTTGTTTAGCTACATCCATAGTGTAATATTTCATAATATAATATCTTCATTCTAATACCCCCCTGGGGGTATGTCAAGTAAACCAAAAAGACCCGCTAGGAGAGAAGGCCTATGGGGAGTATATTGAAAATGTAATCACTCTAAAATAATCCCTATGTCAGAGACAACAAAAAACATCTCTTCTCATGCGAGTGGCGCTTCGGGAGGTGGGATCTACTTCTTCGCTTTTATTGGAGCCCTTATTTACTTCCTTCAACAGGCCACCACATTTGGTGAAGGAGTGATCGGTCTCCTCAAGGCTATTGTCTGGCCAGCTATTTTGATCTACAAACTCTTTGGATTCTTGGGCCTCTAAAATCTCACCTGCGGATCAAAAAACAGCGCATACAAGCGCTGTTTTTATTTTGTATTATGATGATTACTCTTAATCTTTCGCTTTCTCTTCAGATCCATCAAGCCTAAAATGATTGTCGATATCGATATCCATCCACCCGTGTGGCACTCGCTCTGTCAGCCATTTACTACTTTTGATAGGATTATCCAAACGTGTAACGAGTATCCAAAACTTAGCACCAACAAATGAGCAAATAAATACGGCGAAGGCTCCAGCGTACACTTCTTCCCAATGCGTAAACATCGCCTGAACAGTAAGCAAAAGTGCCATAGAAGCTAAAAATACAAGAACGACATTCGAAGTGCGTTCATCCCGATTAAGCAGAAAAGCTATCTTGTCTTTGGTCATCACCGAAGTAACCGCTCTTGATTTTCTTTCTTCTACCTTCGTATACGCAAGACCCCCTATAAAGAGAAGCGCTAGCATCAGCAATGGACCAGTAAGAAGTAATAGTCGCTCACTATCAGCCTCTTTAAAGGAAAGTTTCGCATTCCAAACAAAAAAATACCAAAGGATTGTTACAAGGAACGCAATCATCAGAGGCTGAAGTGTCATTCTTACCTGTTTTAAAACAGCATACACATACCGGTACCATGAATTCTTTTTCGTCCATTTTGTCGTGGCCATACATTTCTTTTTTTAATTCACGTGAGACTTACACCCTGCATTTCTGACATCAAAGGACACTCTATCTTTTATATTCACTCCTTAATCTTAGGTTATTATACTTCAATTCTCGTCAGCAAAAATACATAACGGATGCTGTTTTTTCTCTTTATGATTTTTTGGGAATGCTCCCAAGCTTTCTCTTGAGGATTGCTTGTACTGAAGGGCTGATCGATTTGTCCGTACGATGAATACAGCCTATCCAACAACAAGGCCTGCGCTTTCCTTCCTTGAGTTCAACTATCAGTCTTTCTATATGCTCTTTTCTGGTCTCTTCCTTCTTAACAAATGTCACCCAACAAATCCACTCATTACGAGCAAGTGGCGTAAGATTCTCCCATGCTGTAAGCGCTTTTGTATCAGAAGACAAAGCTTCCCGTAAATCCACTGGAATCTTGTGTGCTGTACCACTAGAAATTACTTTTTGAGCCATAAAATTCTCTATTATCTATATCCCTCTGGAATCGACGTCGTCGCTGCTCCAACTGCATATTTTCCCCACACACGTACTGAACGTGCTTCAAATTCTTCTTGTGCAGTCGGGAGTTTTGCAACCAGAATATCTGGTAACATCTTTCGTACCTCATCTAATACCAAAGGAGCAATCCCTTGCATACTCCAAGAAAATCCCTCTGCATACATGGTGGCCACTTTATCATCAGTGGGCGTAGGAAATCCTTTAGTATCTCGCAAAGAAGGAGTGATCTCAGCTTCTTCAAATGTAAGGTGTTGATCGAGAAGCGTTTTCAGTTCATTGAGCAAAGAAATAACTTGCTCCGGATGCGAGAGATCAGCAAAAGCCGTGTCGATTCTTTCGAGCAAAGGATCAATTTCATGATGCTGTTCGGTAAGTGTATCAAGGGCGGAGCCCAGTTCAGGATACTTACTCCTAATATCTGGAAAGATATTCGCATCTTCCATCGTATGATGCCCATGGAGTGCCTGCTTATAGCTTTTTTCCCATTCCTCGTGCACAGCATCCGCACGTGAAACATCACCACTTTGAACCTCGGTCACTGCTTGAATAAAACGCGCTATATCACGACGAAACGCATGATGAGACATCAAAAGCATTGTTGCCATTGAAGCGCTCCCGTCTTCATTTAAAAGCTGAGGGGGTTGTAATGGACTAACTTCGGTATTCATAAAATGTATTATTGTACCTGCTTAGTAAGTTTAAAAGGTTTCGCTCCTTAAAATGAGCCTGTCTGCACTTCTCCTGCGCGCTTGTAGTTTGCAATAATAACCCCCTTCGGTGATATCTTTGCTTCTTCTAGTGTAAACGAGGCAGGGATAGTGCCCTCAGCAAATAAACGCTTTCCGCTTCCGAGTGTGAGAGGAAATATTTTAAGCCAAAATTCATCCACCAAATCATGCTTCATAAGCGTCTGAATAAGATTCCCACTTCCGTGTACATACAAATCGGGACCATCTTGTTCCTTGAGTTTCTGTATTTCCTCTACCACATCACCCTCAAGAAGCACGGTATTGTTCCAGTCGGACGTAAGAGGCGAATGTGAGGCAACATACTTGGTCATTTCATTGATACCTGGCCAATTACTCTCATGCTTTGGCCAATACGAAGCAAATATCTCAAATGTCTTTCGACCCAAAAGAAGCTCTGAAGGCTTACTCATTTGTTCTTCCATGATTTTACCCGTGAAGTCATCAAAATATGGAACGGTCCATCCGCCATATTTGAAACCTCCCGAAGTATCCTCCTCTGGTCCGCCCGGTGCCTGCATGACACCATCAAGTGACAGAAAAGTAAGTACAATGATGTTTCGCATACATAGTGTATTAATTATTTTTAGTATAACAAAAAACCACTAAAATGTTAGCGGTTTTTGTGGGTGTAAAAGACAAGGAAATACTAAATGGCTTTACAATAATCACTACTTTTCTTCTCATTCTCTGGTGATAAAGCTCTCAACTTTCGAGAGGCTTCTGCTGGCAAAAGATCGATCCAACAAATGCCATAGTAAGCTTCCTCTTTTTCCATTTTGTGTTTAACGGCGTAATCAGCCTTTTGTGCCTGAACATTCATGTTCCGAAAATCATACACACCAAAGTCAACAAAAACATTTGCATCCCGCTTAAAGCCAACCGCTGTCGCCACAGCATCCCCTGCTTTCACTTGGAGAGGCTCGTTAAATCGAGTAATTCGGTTCTCATTTGGCTTGGCTTCTGGGAGAGTATCAGCAAGTTTTTGAATAGCTGGAGTAAGCGTCAAGACATGATCAAATCGATATGCCAGCCCACAAGGATGTTCAAACCAAAGAGTGTACTGCACCTCCCCTGCTTCGATATATCGATTCCCTCGGACGAGCGTGGCATCCAAAGGAGCAGTAAGGGTGATATCCGTATTTCTCTTATCTTTAAAAACAAATCTCCCGTGTGTCTGATAATTATCGTTTCGATATTCTCCGGGATAAGAAACCTGGGTCACCAAGTCAGTGTTCACAGGAGAGGTGAGAGCTATTGAAACAGGACACGCTGGAGCAGGCGAACTTGCTTGCCAAGTTTCTCCATTAAACTGCCAGGTAACAACATTCTCTGGGGGCGTAGGAACGGATACCTCTTTTTCAACTTCTATTACTTGAGTTTCGACTCTCACCGTATCGGGTCGGTCAGCCTTTAATTCTACTTTTTTGTAATGATCATACATCACATAGCCCATAGCAAGAGCGATCACGCCCAGTATCAAAACCAAAGGGAAAAGCGAGAAACCACGTAAGGTCTTCATAAGAGTAGTAGAAATAAAGTTAAGGGGCGTTGGGTGCTAAGTATGTCACACATACCTTTAAATAGATACGCATTGAACAAAAGATCAAAAAAACACCTCTCGTGAAGGTGTTTTTAACTTATGCTCCGGCGGTAGGAACACTCACTGCTCGTCTACGACTGCGCTCTATAGGGCTTCCGCCCTCTAGCCCCAGAATAAATCTGGGTCACCCCAAACTGGGAAACAAGTGTTTCCCCGACCCCCTTCCGTTCGAATCCTACCTTCGGAGAAGAATGAAATTAAAAACACCCTCAGAAGAAGGTGTTTTTAACTTATGCTCCGGCGGTAGGATTCGAACCTACGACCAAGTGATTAACAGTCACCTGCTCTACCACTGAGCTACGCCGGAATATGTACTTTTGCCCGTTCTACACGAAAGTAAAACAAATCGATTATAGCAAAATGGGCAGATTTGGCAAGAGAAAGCCCCTTTTTGAGGGGCATTCTTGCTTTAGTAGTCTTTGAGTTTCTTGAGATTTGTGTGCTCGCGGATCTTTTCCAGAGCCTTGGCCTCAATCTGACGGATACGCTCACGAGTGACTCCGAACTCCTGCCCTAC
>JBBTWC010000024.1:14517-21701 GCA_038062975.1 Patescibacteria group bacterium
TGCGAACGACCGACGTACTTTTTTGCGATAGAAACAACAAGTCGAAGATTGGCTTCAGTAAGCCTTTGTTTGGCTGCAAGGTCACCTTTTTCAATAAGCTTAGCAAGGCGTACTTCTTCTTCTCCAGAAAGCAAAGCTACACGTCCAATTTCTTTTAGGTACATCTGAACGAGATCAGAGGTATTATCACTCTCTTCTCCCCAATCAGATTTCTTTTCTTTCTTCGTTGCCGCTTTCGTTTTTTCTTTTCCAAAAGACTGCCCTACTTTATCAGTTTCCAGTTTCAACATTTCTTCAGAACCCACAATACGGATTCCAGAAATTTCAAGTTTTTCGTACAGACTCTCCAGATGAGAAAGATCTTGCTCAACGTCTGGAAGGATGTGAATGATTTCATCCTCTGTAACGAAACCTCGTTGCTTTCCACGAGAAAGAAGTTCATCGAAAGCATCATTTTTGATAGTCTGCTTTGCTTCGTTCTTCTTACTCATCTTCTTCGGGGCCTGCTTCTTCCCTTTCGTAACCTTCACGAGTTTCTTCTTTGGAAGTTTTTTCTTCGGGGCCTGCTTCTTTATTTTTGTTGCCTTCTTTGCTGCTGGTTTCTTTTTCATTATTTTCTTTACTGCAGGCTTTTTCTTCGGCGCTGCTTTTTTTAGCGTCTTCTTCGTTACTTTCTTGGCAAGTGATTTCGTCCCCTTCTTTTTGGGGGCCTTTGCCTTCTTCTGAACCTTCTTTATCTTCTTTACTTTCTTCTTCATATAGTTGAGATTGTTGAGAAAAAATTCGGAGTACTTACTCCGAGAGGATACTGTAAGAATACACCATCATACCAGCTTTTCTAAGAACTGTGAAGACGTCCAGATGAGATTTCTGCGAATTTCTGAAGGAGCTCGTGTTCCTTGTTTTTGTCCCCTGCAGTCCGAGCTTGATTGATGTCACGCTCCAAACTGACCAATTTTTCCCTTGTAAGAACCTCTTTTTCCAAATCTCCCAGATATTGCTTGCCAATCTCCTGCATCTTTTCGGACTGCTCATCATGTTCAAGATTGGCAAATTCCGGAGATTCCAAGATACGGAAAGAAAGACGCGCGGCCTCGCTTTTGAGTGCAGGATCTTCAATAAGTGAGATAGCGTCCCCGTCTCCTGCTTGGAGAATGAAAAAGAAGAGCGGGTGTTTCTCTAAAAATGCTCGCGTCTCATCGGCTTGTATTTCTTTGAGAAGAACTGTACGGGTATCACCATCTGCACAACACAGCGCGATAAACTCTTCGCGCAAACGTTCAGCACGATTGCTATAGGAATTGACCATTGGAAAAGGTGCTCGAGGTTGATTGGATACTGGTACCGGACGACCATCTTTTCTGGCACGATCTACAAAGGCGCCGTTCACAATCCCTACCAAAAGCTTCTCTTCCATCGCAATCTCACGAGACAATTCCTTGATCCAGAAAGAACGCTCAATAGGATTTTTTATAAACAACAAAAATTCCGTGTATTCTTCTACGATTTTTCTTTTTCCTTCTGCTGTCGATTGATCATTGGCTTTCAAACTCGCTTCCAAAAAATACTTCGGGGCTGGAACAGAGGCTGCGATAGCTGTCTTGAGAGCTTCTGGATCTTCTTTTCCCATATCGGCAGCATCTTTCCCAAAAGGAAGCGCTACCATCGAAACGAGAAATTCTTTTTCCAAAGCCAATTCCGCGCTTTTACGAGCTGCCTTTTGGCCCGCACCATCCATATCAAAAAACAAACGGACTTCGTTCCCGTAACGCTTCATTAAAGAAAGCTGCTCTTCTGTAAGCGCAGTTCCGGAAACAGCTACGGTGTTTTCAAGACCTACCTGATGAAGGGCAATAACATCCATATTTCCCTCTACCACAATAGTCATCTTGGCTTGTTTCATGCCTTGTTTGGCTAAAGAAAGCCCATAAAGCACTCGGCTTTTATGGTACAAAGCGCTCTCTGGAGTATTGATGTATTTTGCTTGCGTCTCATCCCCCCCGGGAGCAACACGAGCAGAATACCCTACCGGACGACCCAAGATATCAAACACAGGAAACATAATTCGATCCCGAAAGCGATCATAATGATCATGGCCTCCTTCTTTTTTGAGAGCTAAGCCTACAGACTCTGCTTCGTCCTTACGATACCCCTTACTTACCAAAAAATCCAAAAGGTGTTGCCAACCGTCAGGCGCATAGCCAAGACGAAAGCGTTTGATACTTTCTTCATTCAAACCACGCCCCTTGAGATACTCAAGAATCTTTCCTTTTCCTGGGCCATCCCACAATTGCTTTTCAAAAAACTTCGTAGAAAGTTCGAGAATCTGATACAAACGATCTTTGGTTTCTTTGTTGTTCCCTGGCTCATTTCGATACTGAGGAAGTTCTACGCCAGCACGCTCAGCCAACATCGTCAGTGCTTCACGAAACTCGAGCCCTTCAATCTCCATGACAAACGCAAAGATATCTCCGCCCTTTCCGCATCCAAAACAATGCCACATACTTTTTTCATCGTTGACCATAAACGATGGGCTTCGTTCCTGATGAAAAGGACAGCAGGCTTTCCAGTGTGTTCCTGCTTTTTCCAAACGTACATACGAACCAATAAGCTCGACAATATTGAGTCGAGCCTTGATTTCATCGGTTGTTCCTAAAGCAAATGTCATAGATTTCTTTTCTTCAAGGGTAGCTCAAAATGGCTCTAAAAAGCAACTATGCCTATCACAAGCCCTATACCCCCTTCAAATCTCTATCTCTATTTCCGTACGGTCGTATGAAAATGCAGACAAGAAGGAAGAAAACAGGAAGGTGAGACTCGATAAAAAATTAATGCGAACTAAAGAAAAAATCTCTCCTCGAAATGAGAAGAGATTTCTAAGTTATTGGACTAGCATCAAGACTAATACCACAAATTGATATGCACTTTTATAGCCTCAGTAGTTCCTATTGGATTACCATTATTATCGACTGCATCGGGATAACTCACAAATATTCGATTCGGTACCCCATTCTGTGGCTCCATAATACCAAAAACCAGCTTATCTCCTACACCACCAGTCACAGTGTCATAATCGGTAATACAATTTGGCTGATTATTCACTGTGCCAAATCCAACGGTGAGAAAAGCGTATTTTGCTCCAAAATCCCCTTTGTCAGAACAGTCACTTCCAATAGTAGGATACATAATAAATTCACCAGGAAAATTAACCTGTGAGGTTAATGGCGCAGATGTAAGATCGGAAACAGTAAACTCAACTATCTCACTATTAGGACCTTGCGCAACAAGCTGTACGTTAATAGGTGTATTTTGTTTTGGTAATGGAACATACGCAAACCCTCCTGGATCAACATTAACGGTCAGCTCTGTGTGGTGATTACCGAGAGAATTGCTATTATTATTTCCACCGGATTGCTGAGCAGTAGCAAAGTGAGTACCGACAATTATAAACGCAAGTCCCAATACTCCGATCGAGAGACTGTAACGCTTGATGCCCGCTACGAGCTTGTCAAATGCTTTGTGCATATGTTTTTCTAAATAATTATCTATATCTATATAATGAACACTGATCTGATTTTACCCGCACTCCGTTCGGAAACGAAAGTATACTTTCGTTTCAATCACTTTGTTTGGTAATAAAAAAGAGCCCTGTGGCTCTTTGTTTATTGCTTTCCAATGATAATAAGAATATCAGCGTCAGATGGAGCTGTTTCACCTTCTGGAAGCTCCCCCACCTCGCCTCCGAGCGCGCTCGCGATCTGATTCGCTGCATCAGTACTCTTACCGGTAACATCTACAATAACTGTTTTCTCATAGTCATTTTTTTCCGCATCATCTTTGGAAACCACTGCTGCGTTTGGCAGAATAGTCTTCAGTTGACCTTCAACCGTATTCGCTACTCCAGTCTCATCAGATCCATTCAAAAGTGACACACGAACAATAGCGGGCGTGTCTTCAGCTATAGCCTGATCTGCGGTAGGCGCAGTTTGCGAGGCATCTGCTGGTTGATTCACATTAACCGTAGTGACATCAATAATCTTTTTCTGACTTGGACGATACAATATTGCCCGGCCACTGGCACTGTAAATAAGCACTTTATCCCCATTTTCAGCCTTCTCAAAAAATGCCTGGTCAGCAAGTTTTTCCTTGTCCGTTACCGTAGCAAGCGTTGGAGCCTCTCCGTCTGGCAAAAGCATCACTTTACCAATTTCTTTAGCCAAATCTTCAATTTCCTTAGCATCTGCAGCTTGGGCTGTATGCTTGTACTGGTAGTAGAAGTATCCGGCAACAGCCAAAGCGATCACGAGAAGTACCCCTAAAACAAAAATGACTGGCCAGACAGCACGTTCACGAAAACCAGAAACATCCCCCTCGGATTTTGAGGTGGCCACCTTCGTTCTCGTTGTTCGTACAGGGGTTCGTGGAGGCATAGATTGTCTCTATTATAAATTGATACTCCCCTAAGAGCAATACCGGGATTTAGTATTGTTTATCAATTTTGTCGTAGAGAAACTTGGAAATATCAACGATAGACTTTTTGAGCGTTTCGGAGTCTTTCCCTCGAGTCATAATACAGACTAAATACGGATGATCTGGAAAATAGACGATACCGCAGTCATGAAGCTGTCGTTCTACATTTTCGGTCCCTGCCTCACCAAATTTATGAGCCACTGTAATTTTATCGCTCACTCCTGCTGGGAGCGCATCACGATAATCTGTCATTGCGAGCAACGCCAAAGCTTTCTCAGAATATTCCCGTGAAAGATATGAACTATTAAAAAGGATGCGAAAAAATCCAGCGTATTCTTTAACAGTCAATTTCCCTTCCGGATCCGTAAGCACATCTTCCCCTACTCCCAACATAGAAAAGAGGTCTTCCATCACTGTAAGAGGGAGCATCTTCGTCAGTAATCCGATTGCCTGATTATCGGAATAGACAATCATGCGCCGAATCAACTCTTCTACCGTATAGGTATTCCCTAAAATAAGCTCTTCTTTCGGAACAATAGTAGGGACAATTCCAAAATCTTCTTTACTTTCAAAGAGTATCTCTTTCTGTAAAATAGATGGGTCTTGTTCTGCGAGATGATAGTACGCCATCATGACAGGTACCTTGAGGAGAGAGGCTGGGAAGAACTCTCCTGCTATATCTACACCAAACGTTGGCCCATTATTTAAATCACGGAAATAAACAGCCACTTCAGAAAGATTTCTTTCTTTTTTTATCTTAGCGACATACTTCTCCAACTCATTTCGGAAATTTTCTTTTCGAGCATCAATAGATCCTTCAGCTACTTCACATTCAAGAAGTGGATTGATATATGTATATTGCCCTATCTGACGGACTTGTTTGGAATTTTCAATCTTTTTTTGTACAAAAAAATCTTCTGAAAAAAATCCAAAAACTATCCCTACCAAAAAAATACCCGCAAAGATTACCCCGGATCGAATACTCATACAAAATATTAAGAATACTCTTATTGTAACAAGAAAAAGCCCCTTTCCTCAAAAAGGGGCTTTTTTAAAGGCTATATTGACTCGGTAGATGGAGCATCCACACCTCCATCTATGGGGACTTCGGGCGGTAACGAAACTGGCTGATCTGCGCCTGTATCTATCGCTTCATCCTCAGTATCAGAAGTACCTAAAACTTCAGTAGTCGCCTCTTCTTTCGAATAGAACGTCTTACTCTTCTCTACTGCGATTGCTACCCAAGAGAATTGCAGGTCCCGAGGGGCTGGCTTGTTGAGAATAATCATAAACCCTTTCTGGCTCTTGTTGGAAACAATATACTTCACATCTTCTGCAAAGAAAGCGTCAGCCAAATCCTGATCAACCGCCTGCGCGTCCGCCTTGGTTGCGGCATCAGCACTGTCATCATCGAGCAATGCGCTTCGATCATTCGTGAGAGTCGCTGATACAATCGGTTGTTTCGTATAGTCATCATCAAAGCTTACGGTTACAGCTTTCTGACCCTCCTTAATAACCGCAAACCCAGCCGTATCTTTTCCAAAGGTCGGTGCCTGTTCAAAGGCTACTTTGTCTTTAAATGTTACACCTCCCAAGAAACTGGCAAGTTTGTTGAATACCGTATCGCCGTCAAACTGCGCATCTCCTCCAACCACAATACCTCCTTCAGCTGCCAGTTGTCCCATTACGTTAAGAGCCAGCGTAATCTTCGCCTGCTCGATAGTAAGCATCTTCATACTTGATTCTTTGTTCTCCCCTTCTACCGTTACTGACTGTGCTAATGCCTGATACTTGGCATCAAGACTGCCGATTTGATCAGTAAAAATCTGGAGGCCTTCTATAGAATCAGCCTTGATACTCTTGGCAAAGATTTGATCGGCATACAGCGTAGGAGTAATAATCTCCTCTGATGCTGCTAACCGTCCAGTGAAAACTTCTGATCCTGATTGTGCGCCTTGCTTGTCACGGATCTCCTTGAGGAAAGCAAGGATCTTCTCTTGTTTTGTCGGCATAGCTGTTGCGAGACGAATACTCGCATCTTCGGAAGTAAGCCCCTGCTCAACTCCGTCAAGCACGCTGGATCCAGACAAACCTTGAGCAGCGTCTCGCTCTGCCATAGCTAATTCTACTGACTGACCAGTATAGTCAGAAAGATTTACAAATACCATGACCGTAGTACACAACTTTGCATTAAAGTCATTTGGATCTTCCCCGTCACACACCACCCAATCTACGGCGTCGCCAAGAGCCTCACCAATCACGCGTCCAGACTGAATAGCTCGCATGGCATAACCAGAACGTGCAGCAGAAGTAAGTCTATCTCCTGCATAGATTGGTCCATTTTCGTTGGTTACTTTGACCGGTACACGACCAACCAAGGCAATAGGATAGGAATTGTCTGCCCCTGTTCCAAGAACAAGTCCCGGTTCGGTCGCTACAATTCCAAGCGCATCTTTCTGATACGCAGAAGATGTTTTTTTCACTCCGGCAGAAAGAGATGTATCAATAGCGACTACCTCGCCGGCTGTTAAAGTTTCATTTGAATAGTAGTGCTCTGCAAGGTCGGCTCCACCAGTAAACCCAACTTCTGATCCCATGCTTCCAACAGCCGTAATACCATCAAGAACTATTTCCTGGCGAATCGCATACAACTGATTACTGATATATTCCAATCCTTGCCCAAGACGCACATCTTCTGTTCTACTCGTAAAGTG
>JBBTWC010000025.1:0-15595 GCA_038062975.1 Patescibacteria group bacterium
TAAAAAAGCCGTTGATTTGAGCTCCTTTTTCTGCTATACTCTGGAAACAGAAAGAAGTCTATTATCACTTTTAAGAAATATATATGAACCCACTCCTTATCGTCGTTATTGTCTTGGTAGTTGTTATCTTGTACGTCGTAGCTATCTACAACGGTTTGGTTCGTCTTAAGAATCGTGTTGAAGAAGCCTGGAGCGATATTGATGTTCAACTCAAGCGTCGCTATGATCTGATTCCAAATCTGATCAACACTGTGAAGGGGTACGCTACTCATGAGCGTGAGCTTTTGGAAAATGTAACGAAAGCGCGTACTGCTGCCATGGAAGCTGGAACCACAGAAGGAAAGGCACAGGCAGAGAATATGCTTTCTGATACACTGAAAAGCCTGTTTGCTGTTTCTGAGAACTACCCAGATCTCAAAGCCAATCAAAACTTCTTGGAACTCCAAACAGAACTCTCGGATACAGAAAACAAGATTCAGGCATCACGTCGTTTCTACAATGGAAATGTTGTTGAACTGAATAATAAGATCGACATGTTCCCTTCCAGTATCATTGCTGGAGCTTTTCACTTTGGAAAACGAGAGTTTTTTGAAGCCAATGAAACCGAAAAAGCCCCGGTAACAGTCTCATTCTAACTGATCCGAGAATCACGCAGTCTTGATACGGAGAAGTGGAATGCGATTCCAGTACTCTCTATCTCACTCGTGATTCTTTTTTATCTTATGGCTACTCTTTACAATCAGTTCGACAAGAATATCCGTCTCACGTGGGTGTACATCACTTTGTTCCTCGCGTTCGTTATTGGTGTGGGGTATGTATTTGCTGGAGCAATGGGAGATAGTACCATCTTGTACATCGCCGTCGCTTTTTCTGTTGGTATGAGTGTGGCATCGTATTGGTTTAGCGACAGAATCGTTCTTTCTATGAGCGGTGCACACGAGTTGCTGTTCGAAGAGAACAAAGAAATCTATCGTCTGGTAGAAAATCTTTCTATTACGGCCGGTCTCCCGCTTCCAAAGATTTATATTATCGAAGATACGGCTTTGAATGCTTTTGCGACCGGAAGAGATCCAAAGCATGGAGTTGTAGCGCTGACTACTGGTATCATCAATCGCCTCGAGAAGACAGAACTTGAGGGAGTGATTGCTCACGAGCTTTCCCATATTGGAAATCGTGACACGCTTGTATCAACTGTCGTCGTTATTCTGGTTGGATTTGTGGCTCTTTTGGCGGATTGGTTCCGACACTTTGTCTTTTTTGGAGGAGATCGCGACAATGACAACAAGGGTCAGGCACAAATAATCTTCTTTGTGGTTGCTATTGTTCTCTCTCTTCTTGCTCCGTTTTTTGCTATGCTCTTGCAACTGGCTATTTCACGGAAGCGTGAATTCCTTGCTGATGCCTCGGGAGCTTTGCTTACGCGCTATCCAGAAGGGTTGGCTTCTGCGCTGGAAAAGATTTCTCAGGATACTGAACCCCTTGAAGCTGCCAACAGAGCAACTGCACATTTGTATATTGCTAATCCGTTCAAAGGACAAAAACTTACCAAGCTTTTCATGACGCATCCTCCGATCGAAGAACGCATTGCCCTTCTTCGAGCTATGGAGAAATAAATTCGCTATGCCCTCATATAAAGAATTTGCAGCAATAGCTCGGGAGCGTCTCAAGGCTCGTCAGGGAAAAGGAGATGCTCACAAAGAATTTGTTTTCACGGCCCATTCCCAGTATAAGATGCGCCAGTACAATTTGAGCGAACAAAAAGTACGCACGGTTATCCGAAACCCAAAACGCATAGAAGAAGGAATTGTTCCAAAGACTGCTGCGGTTATGCAGCCCGTCTCTCCAAAAAAAGAGAACGGCAAGGAAACATGGAAGCAAGAGATTTGGGTAATGTATGTACGGAAGAAAAGTACGAGTGCTATTTTACGCCAAGAACAGACCAGGGTTATTAGTGCCTGGCGTTACCCGGGAATAAGCCCGAAGCGCAACCCTATCCCAGACGACATTTTGCAGGAGCTGGAAAATGAGGGTATACTATAGGCGAAGTATAATATTCACTAAATATTCTTATGGAAAACGTACCAGAGGAGCAGAAAGAAAGTGTTGCTCCAGAGTCAGTAGTAGCAGAAGCTCCAGTCGCTGCTCCAGCCCCAGAGCCTACACCAGCTCCAGCTGTAAGCGGAAATGATGTTGAGGATAATAAGCTTGTGGCAGCTCTTTCCTACGTCAGTATTCTTTTCTTGGTTCCACTCTTGGCCAAGAAAGAAAGTCCTTTTTGTCAGTTTCATGCAAAGCAGGGACTGGTTCTCTGTGTTGCTTCCTTTGTCTTTTCCTTCATCCCTGTTATTGGATGGTTGGCAAATGTTGGATTGCTCGTTGTAGCTATCATTGCTATTATCCAGACTCTTTCTGGAAAGTCTTGGGAAATTCCAGTAGCCTACGATCTTTCAAAGAAAATCAATCTCTAAAGGCTAAAAAGCCCGAAGATAGAGAAATAAGGACCCTCGCTTCAAGCGGGGGTTTTTATTTTTTCTTTATATAAGCCATATTTACGATAATATACTTGACTTTTATACATTTTTGGAGTATAATACACAGTTGAGTTAATTTAACAACTACATACACGAATCACCACCGAAACAGGCCTTTTTTGGCCAAAAGCATCCAGGAGATGACCATGAAGATTCTGCTTACTTCGATCCTCGCCACGCTGACCATTTCCTCGGTCGCTTCGGCCCAGGAATACCGGCCCTACAATCAGTCGGAACCGCAGGTCCAGTATCAGGAGCGTCCCTTGTACGACTATCGTCAGGGGCAACCCGGCTTTCGCCAGGGGCTCCAGCAAGGCGTGGAGCAGTCTGTGAACGCCGGCGTCACTTGTGGCTCCAGTGCTCTCCTTGAGGGTCTCATCACGAGACTCGTCACCAAGGCGAGCGGAGCTCGGCAGGTCTACTACGGCAACAACACCATGCAGCAGTGCATGAATCAGCAGGCAAACCAACGTCTGCAGGATCAGAGCTATGCTCGCCAGCGTCAAATGCAAGCCGAGAGCTATGCTCAGATGCAGGCGATGCAGGAAGCGAACTACGCTCGTCAGGAACGTCAGCGGCGCGAGCAGCTGGCCCTCCAGATGGCACCCCAGTGCCAGTACACCGAGAACAATCGTCAGGTGACGCGCACCTGCCGGGGCAGTCGTTTCCAGGATGACTGGATGGCTGGCTGGACCAAGGACGCGCAACAAGACGTCAGCTCGGATCCGGCACGGTGATTCCGCGGGCAACATCCCGCACCACACTTGAGCGATCGCTTCGATGCAAACACTGTTTGCAGAGAACGATCGCTCTTTTTCTTTCCCTTCTTTTTTTTGTGAGTTATAATAACGAAATAATACAAGAATTTTTTCGGGTTTCTTTTTGGAACTCTTTGGGGTGACCCTTCTGTTCGTCTTTTGTTAGCCGAAAAGAACACAAAAAGAAATCAGAAAACAAAAAAAATGAAACAGACAAAAATTGTGGCCACTATTGGCCCGGCTTCAGAATCGAAAGAAATGCTTCGTGTCCTTGTGGAGAGCGGTATGAATGTAACGCGTCTCAATTTTTCTCATGGCGAACATGCGTGGCACAAAGAAGTGATCAATAGGGTGCGAGAGCTCTCAAATGAATTGAAAACCCCAATCAGTATTTTGGCTGATCTTCAGGGTCCTCGTATCCGTACAGGGGTAGAGAAGGAATTTACGGTAGAAAAAGATGACGCGATATGGGTGGGTGATATTGCTTATGCTGATCTGCGTCCAAAAGATGAAGAGAAAGCTATTCTCCTCGATATGGAGGGCATTATTGATGGAGTAAAAGTTGGTCACAGTATTCTCATTGAAGACGGTACTGTTGAACTGACTGTTATTGAAGAAGGAGAGAATCATGTTGTAGCTGCCGCGAAAAATCCCGGAATCATCAAAAATCGAAAAGGGGTTATTTTGCCTGACTCAGAACTCAAGCTCTCCATTCTTTCAGAAAAAGACAAAAAGGATTTGAAGTTTGTCCTTGAGGAGGGAGTGGATTATGTTGGACTTTCTTTTGTTGGGTCAGCGGAAGATGTGAAGAGTGTTCGCAAGGAGATGAAAGAAATGATTGGTGAAGCTGGCCCTTTCCCGCAACTTGTTTCCAAAATTGAACGCAAAGAAGCGGTTAAAAATCTTATTTCTATTATCGAAGAAACAGATGCAGTCATGGTGGCTCGAGGAGATTTGGGTATTGAAATGCCAGAAAGCGAGGTCGTCATTTTGCAAAAGCAAATCATTGCGGAAAGTTTACGAGCTGCCAAACCAGTTATCGTGGCAACACAAATGATGAAGAGCATGACGGAAAATCCTCGGCCAACCAGAGCAGAAGTAAGTGATGTATCCAATGCGGTTATTGATCATGCTGATGCAGTGATGCTCTCCGAAGAGTCCGCTATGGGAAAGTATCCAGTAGAAGCGGTCGCTATGATGACGGAGATTATTCAAAAGACAGAAGCCTCTCCATTTGATGATTTGTACAAGGCGCTTGATCTGAATTTCCGTAATGACTATGCGGTGATGATTCGGAGCGTCTACGAACTTGCAAAAAGCTTTAATGCGAAAGCGATTCTTATTCTCTCGGTCAGCGGGTTTACTGCGCGACTTCTTTCGCATTTTCGTCCAGAATCCAGGCTGCTTATTGCCACGAGTGAGCGGGCAACATGGCAGCAAATGGGTCTTGTATGGGGTATGGATGCCTATCTTTTTGAACAAGATACAAATTACGACACTATGATGGATCGTTTAATGCGCTCTGCCAAAGAAGACGGCAAGCTCGACGCAGGAGATCGTGTGGTGGTGTTTCTTGGGCGTACTCCGGAAAACGAAACCATGAAGCTTGTCGGGATTCGTGAAGTACGCTAACCTAGCTTTTCGCCTGATAAGCCTTGTAGACTACAGGACGTTTTTCTCAGGCGAGAGATTTTTCAGGATTCGAAAGAGTCCTTAGAAAGGAGATGTCGCATAGTGGTCGAGTGCGCTCGCTTGGAAAGCGAGTAGGGTGCAAGCCCTCGAGAGTTCGAATCTCTCCATCTCCGCCAAAATGAAAACCCGAGCCTCAGGCCCGGGTTTTTGTTTTTGTGATGAAGAGATTCGAACGGGAAAGGGTCGGAAAACGAGAGTTTTCCGTTAGAGGAGAGCAGCGAGTCTTCGAGCGCTGAGAACCGTGGGTTCTTAGAGCGCAGCCTGAGCAACGAAGGCGAGCAGTTCAATCTCTCCTGCGTATCTCCGCCAAAATAAAAACCCGGGCCTGAGGCCCGGGTTTTTGTCTATGCATTCTTCTTTCCCCATTGATCGAGGGAGCAGAGAATTTTGGTGAGACTCTTACTTTTTCTGGTGAGGGAGTACTCTACACGTGGCGGAATAACAGGGTACACTTTTCTGGCTACCAATCCATCTTTCTCAAGAGCGCGGAGCGATTGGATGAGCATTTTTTCGCTTGTATTGGGGATAAGACGCTTTAGTTCTCCGTAACGCTTCTTTCCTGTTCCAAGGTGCCAAAGGATAATAGTCTTCCATTTCCCAACGATCATTTTTAGAACTCTTTCGATCGGATACGGGTTTACGGCTTTCTTTTTACTTTTCATCATATTCTTTTACTTACTAATCTGTATGTACTTGTATAATAGTATGTAAAGACATATACTACAAGAGATCTTTGTCATCATATCACATATTATATGCAAACAATATTTCATCCATCCAAAGAAAGAGGTGTGGGCGAGCATGGCTGGCTTCATGCGCGGTACAGCTTTAGCTTTGCTTCGTACTTTGATCCAGAAAGGCTCCAGTTCGGCGCTCTGCGAGTGTTAAATAACGACGTCATTGATCCGGGTGCTGGATTTGGTGCGCATTCGCACAGTGATATGGAAATTATTACTATTCCCTTATCCGGATCATTGGCGCATCAGGATAGCATGGGAAACAGTTCGGTTATCACAACAGGAGAAGTCCAGGTGATGAGTGCTGGAACAGGAGTGGAGCATTCAGAATTCAATGCTTCCAAGACTGATGCTATTGAGCTTTTGCAAATTTGGATTTTTCCGAACACAAAGAACGTTGCTCCTCGTTACGATCAGCGAGTCATTGCTGTCTCAGAAGAGCGGAATCGCTTTCAACCTATTGTTGGTCCAATGGGAACCGAGGCTCTTGGTATTCATCAAGACGCCTACCTTTTTCTGGCAGATATCGACGCTTCGCAAGAAGTAGTCTATACACTCCAAAAGAAGGGGAATGGAGTTTACTTCTTTCTTTTGGAGGGAGAGATCGAAGTAGAGGGAAAGATACTCGCCTCTCGGGATGCTTTGGGTGTATGGGATACAGAAAGCGTCTCTTTACAGAGTAAGATTCCTTCCCGGATATTAGCCATAGAGGTTCCCATGGGAGTATAGGGTGCCGTGATATACTATCTGAGCAAAGGGTAAATTGCTTATTTTGTTTCTTATGAGAGCGCATATCAAGGGTTTTTTGGAATTTGTTCAGAAACAGGGGATTTTTAGTCTTGCTATTGGTTTTATTCTCGGCGGTGCCGTCTCAAAAGTCGTTACCGCTCTTGTTACTGATATCGTGAATCCTCTCTTGGGAATTATCCTAGGGAAGGCCGAGGGCTTAAAAACAGCGAAAGTTTCTCTCTTAGGGAGCGATATTCTCTGGGGAGATTTTGTAAGTGTTATTATCGATTTTCTTGTTATTGCTGTTATTGTGTATTTTGCAGTACGTTGGTTGAAGTTAGACAAAGAGGCAGAAGATAAGAAAGCAAAGAAACACTAAAGAACTCTATCGTATGAAGAAAGTTGCGAAAAAGAAATCGAATAGCCATTCATTTGGGGAAAGGTCTCTTGCAGTACATAAGAAGCTTCGTGGAAAGATTGGGATAGAATCTAAGGCAAGTGTACGCAGTAAAGCTGATCTCTCCATCTATTACACTCCTGGAGTAGGAGCTGTATCGACGTATTTGGCCAAGAATCCGAAGAAAATAAAAGAGTACACGATGAAGGGGAATACGGTAGCCGTGATTTCCGATGGATCGGCAGTTCTTGGCTTGGGAAACATTGGTCCCGAAGGAGCTCTTCCGGTCATGGAGGGGAAAGCCATGCTTTTTAAGGCACTTTCTGGTATTGATGCTTTTCCGATAGTGCTCGCCACTCAGGATACGGAGAGTATTATAGAGACGATAAAGAATATTGCCCCTGTTTTTGGAGGAATTAACCTAGAAGATATTGCTGCTCCTCGCTGTTTTGAAATAGAACGTCGCCTTCAAGAAGAGTTGGATATCCCTGTGCTTCATGATGATCAGCACGGAACGGCTATGGTAGTGCTCGCAGGACTTATCAATGCTCTACGTGTTGCAGAGAAGAATCCAAAAAAGAGTACCGTTGTGGTGTCGGGTGCTGGTGCTGCTGGGAACGCTATTACCAATTTGTTGCTGAAATTTGGAATAGGAAACCTTATAATGGTGGATAGTCGCGGTATCGTACATAAGAGTCGGACCGATATGAATCCCTTCAAGGATCATATTGCGCTTCTTACGAATAAAGAAGACCGCGTAGGCTCCCTGGAAGATGCTTTGATTGGTGCGGATGTACTCATTGGTGTATCTAAGGGCAATACCGTAACAGCGAAGCATATTCAGAAAATGAATCGAGACCCGATTATCTTTGCTCTCTCTAATCCGGTTCCTGAAATCATGCCGGAGGTTGCCAGGAAGGCTGGCGCCTTGGTAGTGGCTACTGGACGCTCTGATTATCCCAATCAAATCAATAATTCATTGGGCTTTCCTGGTATTTTTCGTGGAGCACTGGATAATGGAGTACAGCAGATTACGGAAGACATGCTCCTTCGTGCATCAAAGAATCTTGCAGCACTCGTAAAGAAGCCAACGCGCGATTATATTATTCCCAACACCTTTGAAAAAGGTGTTGTAAAGGCAGTAGCGAAAGCGATTCGTTAGAGAAGAATGTTTTAAAAAAAGAGTTCCCATCGGAACTCTTTTTTAATATGCCCGGTAGTGAAAGTTCGAACATTTTAAAAGAAGAGAGGTGGGATGATCCAGCCTGTTTGTTTTGTATTATCCAGATAGAGTAAGGTTTGTATATTTCCTTTCGAACTTCTACTACCGGGTATGGTATAATGCAAGCGAGAAATATTATTTATTTCATTTATGGAAACACAACCAGCAGAAGAAAAAAAGACAAATAAAAAATCAGCGGTCATCAAATGGGTGCTGGTTATCGGTATCGCTATTGTGATCAATCTTTTCTTGGCATATTTGGTCCAAGCTCTCTATGAACGTCCAGAATATCAGAATTTTTGCGAAGAAAAACAAGTGAATAGAGCAATCGAGAACGAAACAGCTTGTGTAGAAGTAGGCGGGCAGTGGAACGAGAATATAAATATGGGGGTTCCAGTTGATAAAATGTCCGTGCCCGAGAAACAGGCATACTGTGATGTTACTTTTACCTGTAGTAAGGCATTTGAAAAGGCAAACGAAGTCTATAATCGGAACGTCTTTATTGTATTTGTCGTTGCAGGATTTCTTCTTCTTTTAGGAAGTGTTTTCTTGGTTGGTTCAGAAGCGGTATCTCTCGGCCTTTCCTTTGGCGGAGTGATTGCCCTGATTGTAGGATCGATTAGTTATTGGTCAGACATGAACGATATTTTGAGGGTTATTATCCTGGGAATTGCTCTCGTTGCTCTTCTTGGGGTGGCTTGGAAAAAATTTCACGACTAAAGAGACGCTAAACAAAACTTTCTATGGAAACACAAAAAGAGAACACAGAAGAGCCTGTTGCTGGAGAAAAAGTTTCTTCTAAGAAATCAAAATCTAAGGAGACGATTCTTGGAATAGTACTTTTCTTGGGAATGATCGTTTTTGTTTTGGCTTCGCTTGGGCTCTTAGGGTGGGGTGCATATGCTTTTTGGCAAAAACAACAACAAGAAAAAGAAGAACCCTCTATTCTTTCTTTGGAAATTGAACCAGAAGAGACAAAGTCAGCTGAAGAGACAAAGCCAGCTGAAGCTCCAAAAGCAGAGGAAACATCTTCGGACGAAGGCCTTGTTTCAGCTAAGAGTGCTACGATTAGTGTTTTAAATGGAGGCGCTACCAAGGGAACAGCCGGAGTAGCAGCTGACTTTTTGAAAGGAAAAGGCTTTACTAAGGTAACGCCTGGGAATACTTTGGGAAATTTCACAGGAGCGGTAGTGTATTTTGATACCAAGAGCGAGAAAGAAGCTACGGCATTGAGTGAAGTGCTTTCTGAGAAATATCCTACGATTACCACAAAGCCGGCTATTACGACGAACAAAGAGACAACGGTTGCGCCTCTGACAGTGATCTTCGGAAAATAATCGAGAGAGGGCTTACCTATTCAAACATTTTTTGAATAATCATTCTTTTAAAAGAAGGAATTCTTTTTCTCATCAATATGGGTCTACGTTCTAAGGTATTTCTCTATGTCGGAGGAATTTTGATTGTTCTTTTTTTTGTTGTCTATAATGTTCTTTCTCACCTTTTGATAAATGATTTTTTGGCTTTAGAGAAGAAAGAAACAGAACAAAATCTGTTGCGTGTAAATGATGCTCTTCAGGCAAAGATTGACGAACTCGGTGTGAAGATATCTGACTGGGGGCAGTGGGATGATACATTTGTTTTTGTTCAAGATCGCAATCAAGAGTGGATCGATTCAAATACACAGAATGAAGGCCTAGAGATTTTGAGTATCAATATCTTGATGGTAGTAGATAACGAGAAGCAAGTAGTTTTTAAAAAATATATTGATGCTTCTGGTGAAGATCGGGATTTTCCAAAGGGGTTAGAAGAGTATCTTGTCTCCCATCCAGAACTTCTTACGCATGCTGATTCAGCGAGCGAGCAACATGGAGTCATTACTGTTCCAGAGGGGCAACTCGTGTTAGCGGCACGGGCCATTACTTCGAGTGATGGGGGTGAAACTCCTGCGGGAACTATTATTTTTGCGTACTTTATTGGAGAGAGTTTGATTGAGCATCTTTCGAATGTTACGCACTTGCAGGTTTTCTATACGCCTTACGAGGAGATACGTGAGAAGAAAGATGAGGCTCAGGCGCTTTCCGTTATGACAGATAATAGTACTGCTTTCGTTCCTACACTTGAAGAGAATGCGAGTTCTGCAGTAGGGTATACGCTTGTGAGTACTTTGGATAACTCGCCTGCCGGAATTCTTCGGGTGGAATTTCCTCGCGAGATTTTTATGAGAGGCCAGAATAGTCTAAAACTCTTCTCGTATGTCATGTTGTTTTTGAGTGTATTGTTTATTTTTGTAGTCATCTCTCTGTTGGAAATTTTGGTTATTCGGCGCATTATCCGTTTGAGTACAGAGGTAGATAAGGTGAGTCTGGACAGGAAAGAAAATGGCCGAGTATCTCTTTCGGGGAATGATGAATTTTCTCGACTGGCCAAAAAGATTAATGAGATGCTTCAGATGCTGCATGAAGTAAATGAAAAAATAATCGAGGAGAAAGAAAAGTCAGAGGCTATCTTGCGATTTCTCAAATCTATTGGAGAAGGTGTTTTCGCTACCAATATTGAGGGAAAGATTATCTTTATGAATGAAGCTGCTGAACGAATGGTTGGAAAGCTTTTTGTTGATGTTGAGAAAAAAGATGCTGACAAAGTTTTTTCTTTTGTTCAGAGTGTAAAAGGGGAACAAATCCCTCTTTCGCTTGTCGCGAGCACTCTCAAGAAGGCTCATCACATTTCTTTCCCTCTGCAAAGCTTCTTAGTGCAAAAGAAAAAACAGATTCCTGTCTCTGGTACGTGTTCTATTATCCGAGACCCGAATAAGGAGGTTATCGGAACTATTACTGTTTTGCAGGACATTACGAAGAAGCACGAACTGGATCAGATAAAGGATAGCTTTTTGTCGGTGGCAGCTCATCAGCTCCGCACCCCGCTTGGGAGTATGCGTTGGAGTATGGAACTTCTTTTAAACGGCGATTTCGGAAAGCTTCCAAAGGAAGCTAAAGAGGCGGTACAACAAGTGTATGACAACAGTGAACGTATGATCGCGCTTGCGAACGATCTCTTGAATGTTTCCCGTATTGATCAAAATCATGGGATTGAGAAGAAGGAATCGGTAGATCTTGTAGTAGTTCTTCAGTCTGCTATCCAGGTAATGACACCAGAAGCACAGAAAAACTCCATACAGATCAATTTGGTAGTCAAAAACAAGCCTATCTCGGGTATTATGGCTCCACCAAAGCATCTTCATGAGGCATTCGGGAATCTTTTGTCCAATGGTATCAAATATAACAAGAAAGGTGGCCGTATTGATATCACCGTAAGCCAAGACGAGAAGGCTGTTTCGGTGACTATTGCCGATACAGGCATTGGAATTCCTAAAGAAGATCAATCAAAAATATTTTCGAAGTTTTTCCGTGCTTCGAATGCTGTTTTGAAACAAACAGATGGTAGTGGGCTCGGTCTTTCTGTGGTAAAATCCTACCTAGAAGAAGCGAATGCACGTATTTCTTTCCAGAGTCAAGAAAATAAAGGATCTACTTTTTCCATTCTTTTTCCGTTTCATCCTACTGACTCTTAGAAGTGGCGTCGGTTTCTCTTAAAAACTTTTTTATATACCTTTATGGTGACCAATCCATATGTCTTGGTCGTTGAAGACGATCCGTTTTATTCAAAAGTGTATCGTACGAAACTTGAGAAAGAGAATATTTCGGCGATCGTCGTGAGTAATGGGAATGACGCTCTTGCACAGGCGAAAAAAGAAAAACCCGGACTCATGCTGTTGGACCTTATTTTGCCTGGGAAAGACGGGTTTGGCATTCTAGCTGATTTCAAAGCGGATCCAGATCTTAAAGATATTAAAGTCATTATTCTTTCTAATCTCAGTCAAGAAGAAGATGTAAAGCGAATCATGGCTTTAGGCGCTGCCGAGTATTTGGTAAAATCTAATGTATCTATCCAAGATGTAGTGAGTAAGGTGAAAGCTCATCTTGGGCTTTGAGTGCTATGAAAGATGTTCTTACGCAACAAGCGCTCCACGACCTTCTTATTGATACTGGGCTCGTTGAAGAAAAAGAGCTTCTTTTGGCTGCAGAGAGGGTAAAGAATGAGGGAGGAACTTTCTCTCAGGCACTCTTGTGGTTTAATTTTATTTCCGAGGAAGATCTTGGAAAGATTATTGCAGATGCGCTCAACGTTCCTTTTGTTGTTTTGGAAGCTCAGGATATTCCCGAAGAAGTATTGCAAATTATTCCTGAAGTAGTGTCTAAAAAGCATTGCACAGTAGCATTTGCTTTGGACGAAAATGGTTTGCGCATTGCTACAACGCATCCAGAGGAGCGGGAACTCCCTGATTTTCTTGAAAAGAAAACAGGCTTGGCGGTAAAGGTGTGTTATGCAACGCCTCGTGATGTACAGAACGCTCTTTCTCGTTATAACAAAAATGCAATCCAGGCTTTTGATGAGCTCATCTCCGGAGATCTCGAGGCGGCTCAGTCAAACGGCAAAGAAACTGACCCGCCTATTATTCGCATCGTTGATACGCTTGTTTCATATGCCTATCAGAATCGCGCGTCTGATATTCATATTGAACCCCGAGAGAAAGATATGTTGGTGCGCTTTCGAATCGACGGTATTTTAAATGACATCGTAAAACTTCCGCCAACCCTTCATCCACAGATCATTGCCCGTATTAAAGTATTAGCAAAACTTCCGACGGACGAGCATCAAACACCACTCGATGGAAAGATAGAGTTTATACTCGAGGGGAATACTCGGGTAGATGTGCGTATTTCTGTTATTCCAACCACAGAAGGAGAAAAGGTAGTGCTCCGTCTTCTTTCTGAGCGATCTCGACAGTTCTCTCTTACAAACCTTGGTATGCAGCCTGATGTGCTTGCAAAGCTTGAAGAGGCCTACAAGAAACCCTACGGAATGGTACTGGTAACAGGACCAACTGGTTGCGGGAAAACAACGACACTGTACGCGATACTGAAACTGCTCAATAGGCGAGATGTGAACATTGTGACAATTGAGGATCCGGTAGAATACGACATCGAAGGTATTAGTCAGATCCAAGTCAATCCGGCGGTAAATCTCAATTTTTCAACCGGTCTACGGAGTATCTTGCGTCAGGATCCAAATGTTATTTTAGTTGGAGAAATTCGTGATGATGAGACGGCTGATATTGCCGTCAATTTGGCTATGACTGGGCATATTGTGCTTTCCACGCTTCATACGAATAATGCAGCTACGACGATCCCTCGTCTTATTGATATGAAAATTGAACCGTTTCTCATTGCCTCAACGATCAATATTATCGTAGCGCAACGTCTTATGCGCAAGATTCATATGAATTGTCGAGTGAGCGAGGAAACAGTGAGCGAGGAAGTTGCGAAGCGTATCGGAAAGGAAATGTTTGAAAAGGTTTTTGGAGAAGTTACGCCTGGAAGAAAGATTCGTCTCTACCGTGGTAAGGGATGTCCAGCTTGTCATGGTACTGGATATGAAGGTCGCGTTGGAATTTTTGAGGCGCTCATAGTAGACGATGCTATCCGTGAGGCAATTGTTCGTCAAGAGAACGCGAGTGTTATTGAGGAACTCGCTATTGTCTCTGGCATGCGCACGATGTTTGAAAGTGGTTTGATTAATGTTCAACAAGGTCTCACAACGATAGATGAAGTGCTCCGTGCGACGACAGAATAATGTCGAATAAAAAAAGAATATGCAGGTATCAATAAGCATGCTTCAGAAGATGTTGTTTACACGAGAACTCGCAGTTTTATTGCGTGGGGGAGTGCCGATTCGTGAAGCGTTACAGTCGTTGGAAGAAAAAGCAGAAACTAAGACGTTAAAAAAGATGATCCAAGCACTTCTCTCTCAGGTAGAGAACGGCCAGCCTCTTTCTCTTGCTTTAAAGCGCCTCCCGAAGATTTTTGACAGTCTCTATGTGAACCTTGTGGAAATCGGAGAGACGACTGGGAGGTTGAATGACAATCTCGTGTTTCTTTCTAAGGAGATGGATAGCGCGTATGCGCTTCGAAAAAAAGTGCAAGCTATTTTATTGTATCCAAGCATTGTGCTTGGCTGTGCTTTTGTACTTGGCGCAGCTATCAGCATTTTTATTTTACCGAAACTTATTCGTCTGTTTGATGCTTTCCAGGTAACACTTCCTTTGGCAACAAGAATTCTTTTAGCTATCGCTGGATTTCTTAATGATTATGGATTCTGGTTTTTTGGAGGTATTTTTGTTTTCATGCTTCTCCTTCGTTTTGTGGCAGCCATTCCAGTACTAAAACCGTATTGGCACCGCGCCCTTTATGTACTTCCGGTCGCAGGGGGTCTGACGCGAGATATTGGCTTGGCAAGTTTTTCTCGTGATATGGGAATTATGCTCGGAAGTGGACTTCCTATCTTGGACGCTTTGAATATTGAAGCGAAGGTGACGCGCAATCGTGCTTTTGCAAAGCATATTCATCGTTTAGCAGAAAGTGTTGCGGAGGGGCGATCTTTAGGAGAAGAACTTTCAAAGAATCCTTCGCGCCTCTTTCCATCTATGGCTCCGAAAATGATTGCCGCTGGTGAAAAGACAGGAAAGCTTAGCGAAACATTTTTGTATTTGGAAGAATTTTTTACTACAGAGATTGATCGCAAAATAAAAAATGCTACGGTGCTTCTTGAGCCGATACTCCTTTTGATTATCGGTCTTATCGTAGCCTTTTTAGCGCTTGCTATTCTGACACCTATCTATTCGCTGACGGATGCAATCCGACGTTAGTCGTTTTTGTTGTATGAAGTTTATGTTTCCCCCCCGAAAGTATTCGGGATTTACACTTATTGAAGTGATGCTGATGGTAGCTCTGGTTTTTCTCGTGGCTCTTTTTGCTTCGCCATTTTCTGGGACATTCTTTTTCACACAAGAACGGAGTATCACGCAGGATGAGATTCGAGGAAGTCTTGAAAAAGCACGACTCTATAGTATGGCTGGGAAAAATGGATCAGTGTGGGGCGTGACGGTAGTGGACCAGAAGATTATCCTTTTTCAGGGAGATGGGTATTCGGGCCCTGAGGCTCTCGGGAATGAAGTGTATGATATTCGCGGAAGAATTACGGTGACTGGTTTAGGGGAGGTGGTTTTTGACAGAGTTACCGGTCGTCCAAGAACGACTCCAACCATAACAATCTCTGATGACTTTGGATCAGAAAGCGCTACCATAAACAGTGAAGGAACTTTTGAAAGACAATTATAGATATGCAACATTTTCCGGTTACAGCGCGTGGATTTTCCCTTATTGAACTTCTTTTTGCTGGTGCGCTTTTGAGTGTTTTTTCTTTTGGTGTCGTACAAATTCTTGCATATAGTTTAGAGGCTGATCGTTTAGGGCAAGAACAATCTTTTGCGACTCAGTATGCGACAGAAGGTATCGAGGCAACGCGCTCTATTCGAGCTAGAGATTTTGATGCGATCGTCGTTGCTTCAGAGTCGGGTCTTGCGGTATCAGAAGGGGAATGGACCTTTTCTGATTCCAATAACACAGATGGAA
>JBBTWC010000026.1:0-8166 GCA_038062975.1 Patescibacteria group bacterium
GATTGTATGGGTTATTTCTATTCCTGATAATATCTGTACCAGCTGCGATCAAGGATTTCCAGATTTAGAAAACACGCTTTCCACCTGCTCTCATTGCCAAGGAACACTGGTTGCAGATCCTGATACTTTTGATACCTGGTTTTCATCTGGCCAGTGGCCACTACTCACCCTTGGCTATCCAGACAGCAAAGATTTCCAAGAATACTATCCAACAGACGTTATGGAAACCGGCGCTGACCTTGTTTTCAAATGGGTGCCTCGCATGATTATGTTTGGTATGTACCTCGCCAAGAGAGAACCGTTCAAGACCGTCTACTTTCACGGCATGGTGAACGACGAGCACAACCAAAAAATGAGTAAGTCTAAAGGAAATGTTATCAGCCCTGTAGAACTCTCCGATCAGTTTGGT
Organism: Patescibacteria group bacterium; assembly: GCA_038062975.1. Lineage (GTDB taxonomy): Bacteria > Patescibacteriota > Minisyncoccia > Moranbacterales > UBA1568 > UBA1568. The sequence continues at coordinate 410 of JBBTWC010000026.1, forward strand.
ACCGATGCTATGCGCATGGCGCTCATTACCGGAAATGGTCCTGGAAACAACATTCCCCTTTCTTTTCCAAAAGTAGAGGCCTTTCGCAACTTTGCCAACAAACTCTGGAACATGAGTCGCTATGTTTCGCTTTCTTACAATGAAACAACTTCAGGAATCCCAGTAGCCAACACCTTGGCTGATCGTTTTATCTTGGCTCGTCTCGGAGAAGTAATCGAAGAAACAACCGCATTCTTGGACAAGTATCAATTCTCTCTCGCCAGTGAAACCCTCAAGGATTTCACCTGGAATGAATTTGCTGACTGGTATATTGAAATTCACAAGATCGAAAAAAATGATACTGTCCTTCAATACGTATTTGAGACACTTTTGAAACTCTGGCATCCATTTATGCCATTTGTTACAGAAGCTATCCAACAAACCTTTCATCCAGAAGGAAGCCTCTTGATGATCGCAGAGTGGCCAAAGAGAGAAACCAAAGAAGATACAGAAGCTGTAAAAAGATTCCGCTCTCTCATTGGTCTTATATCCGAAGTTCGTTCTCTTCGTTCTCTGTATCACATCGCACCATCTGAAGAACTAGAGATTACCGCCACTCCCGACACCACTACTCTCTTGGAAGAAAACGAAGCCGTATTCAAAAAAATGGTTCGTGTTTCAGAAATCCACCAGAGCACAGATACACCTCATCAATCTGCACTCGCACAATTTGAAACCCTTTCAGTCTTCATTCATCTCGAAGGTGTTATTGATATCGAAAAAGAACAGGCTCGTCTCAAGAAAGAACAAGAATTTCTGGAAAAGTACAAAGCAGGAATTGAATCTCGTCTCAACGATACGCGCTTTACCGATAAGGCTCCGGCTCATATTATTGAGCAAAACAAAGCTGCTCTTTCTGAAACGGAAAAGAAAATAAACGAACTCACAAAATACCAAGAAAACTTGGTTGCCTAAAATATGCCTTTTATTCTTGCGTTATTTTTTGGTGGTTTTAGCGCAGCCTTTGCGCTTATCCTAGAGCTCGCTGCCTTTACTCTCTTTGCTGATCCAAATGCGCCTCTCAATACCCCATTCGGAGGAAATATACTCACATTCGCAGTAGGATTCTCGCTTATTCTCGCAGCCATCATTGAAGAAGCCTCGAAACTCCTCTTCATCCGTCAGTTCTTTGTCCGTTACGGAAATACCTTTTCCAGAAACAAAAGCGCTCTCTTGCTCCCGCTTTTCTTTGGAATCGGCTTTGCCCTCCCAGAAACACTCCTCGCGATCAATCTCTCGACCTTCTCTTTTTGGATCCTGGGAAGCATTACACTCCATATCCTTACCGTATCTATACTTTTCCTCTCCCTCTGGCGCTCTCTAGAGCCACGATCCCTCTTCTTCTGGGGAGCACTCTTTTTAGTCACTCTCCTCCATATTCTCTATAATTTCACCCTCTTTTCCCTTGCATAAATCTTGCACCGAGGTGCAAAATCCTCTATACTAAATGCGTTATGGTAGAGGCACTCTGCTAGAGAAGCCCTTCCTTTTTAAACCAAGATAATCATACTCCGTATGACAAAACAAAAGCGATCATTCTTCGAACGCTTGACCGGCGCTCAAAGCATCGAAGGTGAGGGGTACCGCGAATCGTCAGTCCCCATTTACAACGAAGAAGAAGAAACAAATGTTCCTATGATGCACGAACAACCAACAGCTTTCCCAGTACGTGAGGAATCCTGGGCTCCATCCTCGATGAGCTCTGATTCTGATAACGCGGAAGGTCAGTTGACCATCGACGTCTATCAGACCGAAAGTGAAATCGTTATCAAATCAACTATTGCCGGTGTAAAGCCAGAGGATCTCGATGTTTCTATCAACAACGACATGGTCACCGTAAAAGGTGAGCGTAAGAATGAAGAAATTGTTGAGAACGGAAACTACTACTACCAAGAATGTTACTGGGGATCATTTTCTCGTTCTGTCCTTCTTCCAGTAGACGTTATTCCAGAAAAGGCCGACGCCTCTCTCAAAAATGGTATCCTGACTATCCGCCTTCCAAAGGCTGACACTACCAAAACAAAGAAGATTCAAGTCCGAGGCTTCTAAGCTTGCTATCTGTCAGAACGGAGCGTTTCCTTTTGCCGATTCCGTTTTGACGGAATCGGTTTTCCTTTCAATATCAAAAATGAAAATTCACCAGACACTTAAAACTCCAATTCGCATTACTGCACTTGCGGTGTTTTTGTGTTTGGTACAATCGGAAACAGCCTTGGCTGCCAATGGTAATGTTCCTGAACTCACCCTGTCTGCTGCTGATTATTCAGAAACATTTTCCAAAGATGCGGTCGCTGGATGGCTCAAAATTGAAACCTCTCTCTCGTTCAATCCAGAGTATGTATCGGAAGCCGAAGATACGCAGTTCTGTCCAAAGAACACTCTTTTCTGCGAGTTTTCTGTTTCACGAAATTCCAGAGGACACATCCAGGTTCTCCTTGCCAGTGAAATTGATGAAGAGGGAATCCGAACCTTTGTAGACAGCTTTTCAGAAAAAGTAGATCAAGAGCCAAAGGACGCTGTATTTAGTGCTGACGCCAATAGAAATATTACTGTGGCCAAAGCTGAAGAGATGGGACGTGCCCTCAAAAAAGACGAGAGTGTGGAACTCATTTCCAAAGTCCTCCAGAACGCTAGTAAAGACGCTCAAACAATACAACTTCCTACCGAAGTAACCAAGCCAAAAATCACATCGAGCGACAAAGATCGCTTGGGACTGAAAGAAATTATTGGGGAAGGAAAAAGTAACTTCAAAGGATCTCCAAAAAACCGTATCTACAACATCAATCGCTCCCTCCAACAGTTTCAAAATATTATTATTGCTCCCGACCAAGAATTTTCTTTTGTTGATTACTTAGGAGAAGTAGACGGGCAACACGGATACCTCCCAGAGCTGGTTATCAAAAACAATCGCACGGAACCAGAATTTGGTGGTGGCGTGTGCCAGGTATCGAGTACGGTTTTTCGAGCAGCGATCTACAGCGGACTCAAAATTACCGAACGTCGCAACCATGCGTATCCAGTTCGTTACTACTACCCATACGGGATGGACGCTACTATCTACATCCCAAAACCGGATCTAAAGTTCGTCAATAATACCGGAAATGCCATTCTCATGCAGGCAACCGTTGAAGGAACCGAACTCACCTTCCGCTTCTTTGGAACCAAAGACGGGAGAGACACGACCGTGGATGGTCCAAAAATTCTGGAAAGTAATCCTGATGGGAGCATGAAGACGGTCTTTACCCAAACGGTAAAGGATGCCCTTGGAAAGGAGATGTTCAAGGATACCTTTTGGAGCAATTATAAGTCTCCAAGCCTCTTTCCGCATCCAGGAGAAGAGAACCAAAAATTGACCTCAAAACCGAAGGATTGGTCCAGTAAACAGTGGTCAGAGTACAAGAAAATCAATCCTTAGCAGAAGATTCCCTCTTGACCGGAAGGCTTGTTCCTGCTATTATTTAAGCATTGTCTTAAAAAAAGACACCCTCATTTGGGCGCATAGCTCAGTCGGTAGAGCAGTTGCCTCTTAAGCAAACGGTCGTAGGTTCGATCCCTACTGCGCCCACCAAGAATACAAATAAGTGCTTCCGGAACGCTCCGGTAGCTCAGTGGATAGAGCAGTAGCCTTCTAAGCTATTGGTCGTTGGTTCGATTCCAACCCGGAGCACTAAAGAGTATATGAGGAAAAGTGAATAAAGGGGTGGCTATCGTTCAATGGTAGGACAATGGTTTGTGGTACCATGAATGAGGGTTCGATTCCCTCTAGTCACCCCTTTGGGCATTTTTCCTTGATTCCTCTTATGATCTCTTACCCCGCAAGGGGTTTTTTGGTATCTAAAAAAGCTCTCCTAGCCAATGCGCACTCACATCAACCGTACTATCTGAATAAAAAACAATGTAGTGACCATCAAGGATACTCGCCACTTGCGGTGTTTCTTTTCGAGAAAGCTGAAAGAGGACAGAAGTCATACAGTCTGCATCAAACGCATTCTTCGCCACAGCGCTCACGCCAATCACTTCCTCTACCGGACTCTTTTCTTTGGGATTCAGGATATGATGCCACTTCCCCCAACGCCGTCGAAACGTATCTGATACCGCTAAGCCCTGATGTCGAAGTTCTACCGTACCAAAAGCAGTATCTGGCTTCCCTGGCCACTCAAGAGCAATACGAAACGGAGATCCGTCTTCTTTTTCTGTGCCATACATATCCCCTCCAGCATCAATCAAGAAATATTGAAAGCCGAGGGTTCGAAGAAGCGTAGCCACCTCATCGATACAGAATCCTTTCCCAATACCACCAAGATCAAAAACAATTGGTCCATCTATAAACAATTTTTCTCCTTCTAGATTCCAATGCGAGAGCGTTATCCTTTCAGTCTCTCCTGGTTCCAAACGATACTGCGGATCATAGCCCGCTTCTTCTAGTAATAGTCCAAGACCCGGATCAAATCGTCCGTTGGTAAGTTTACGAAGCTCTTCTGCACGCTCGAGCATTTGAAAGAGCATTTCGGAAATTTCATACACCCCCGGATCAATATTTCGAAAAGCATTTACTTCGCTTGTGTCCCGAAAACGAGAAAAGCGATTCTCAAATGTTTCCATCATATCGAGAATCGCTTTTTTATCCGCGTCCGAAAAAGTCTTTCCAAAAGCGAGGATACTCCACTTCGTTCCAAGAGCTGAAAAATCGAAAGTATCCATCAGAAAGTATTAGATCTGTGCCTTCAGTCCCGAAAGAGCTTCGTTGAAAGCATTCGTTGTCAGAGAAGATCCTCCTACACGATCAATCTTTGTAACATCGGACAACTTCTTTCCGACCAACACCGCAGGCAAACCAGCAGCAAAACTTTCTTGGCGGGTCTTGGAAATAGGGTGCACGGCCAATACCCCTGTCTCAGCTTTTGTAATGACTCCACTTCCATCAACAGCAATTGTGAAACTCACGTCATCCTTTCCTCCTGGATTACTGTACTCTGTATTCACGGTAGCGGTTTTTGCATTCATCATTCCGCTTCCAGATCCCATCATCTTTCCAGATTCAGAACCTTTTTGGTTCATCATTTCAGTTGTCCCAGTAAGAACCTCTGCCTTTTCCTCTGTCACTGGTTTCATGATCACGAAACGAATAATCGCCAATACTCCGGCCAAGATAAGAAGTCCGATGAGTACTATCTTCTTTTTTGCTATCGCCATATATACCTTTCTTATGTTTTTATAAAATCCGAAAATACTTAATTGAGAATCTCGTAGGTAATAGTTACACGAACCTTCCCATTTTCTGATCCAGGCTCAATCGTTGGTGGTACTGGAGCAGCAGATTTTGTTGCTTCCATAACACCCCCTCCACGACCATACATCATATCTCCTTGATCAACTGGTGTTTGATCTTCATACAATGAGACCACTCTTCCTACCCGGAATCCTCCAGCCTTTGCAATAGATTCAGCCTTTGCACGAGCTTTCTCTACAGCCTCTTTTCTTGCCTCGCTTCGTACATCGCTATTCTCATCGGTATCACTCGTAAAACTAACATTTGAAACCGTGTTCGCGCCCTTTTCTACAAGTCCTGAAAGAAGAGTTCCAACAGTATCAAGATTGCGCACCTTGATAACAAGAGCCTGCGAAAGCGTATACCCTACGATAGCAGGAGGAGGACATACAGATGTACCTGCTGTACAGTTTGAATACTCATAACGAGGAGTCAAATTGTAATCCTGTGTCTGTAAATCCTTTTTCTCTACACCTTGTTCTTTCAAATACGCAATAATCGCATTCATTTTCTCCGTATTCTGCGTTTGAATACTGGTAACGTCCTTATCACCCTCTGTCACAACGCTTGCTGTAAACGTAGCAATGTTGTTTGGCGCATCAAGCTTTGACTCTCCATCTACCGAAAATGTCTTATTCGGAAATTGCTGATTCACCGAACGACCATACTGATAGACAAACGCTAAAGCAGAAAACGCAATGAGTATAAGTGCTCCTGCTTTTACTTGTTTTGGAAAATTTTCCGACATACAAAAAAGTTTAAGAATAAATACTTTCCAATTATACCGCTTTTTGTGAGTTGACGCACCCTCTTATTTGAGCTACCGTAGGAAGAGGCTGAAAGCCTCCTTAGCTCAATGGATAGAGCATTGGTCTTCGGAACCAAGGATGTAGGTCCGATTCCTGCAGGGGGCACCACAAAGAAAAAACGACCTTGACGGGTCGTTTTCTTTTTGTCCGAAAATGATACCCTTACAGTATCGGAGGGAAGACAATGGAAGGTTACTCCCAAGATAACAATCTGCTCTATGCTGCGGGTGTCTGTGTGCTCCTTGTCATGGGACTCCTCGGCTGGCGCAATCTCATGAGGAAAAACAAAAACTGACACCAAGTCAGTCTCTCTCAAAAGAAGTCCGCCTCCCGGCCTCGTTGTCATCGTACAGCGAGGCCTCTCACTTTTTACACTAGGTAATCTTTGATAAATTCTGTTGGTGATTGCCACCAATCTGGACGCGTACGAGTATCACCATCTTTCCAGTATCCAGGCAGAACCTCTTTCTTCCACGGACCAGTATAGATGGCAAAATGAAGATGCGCCTCCCAAAAACCGTTGTCTGTGGTATATCCTTCACCCACAAACCCAAGCGGCTCTCCGATCTCTACCTTATCCCCAATACGCTTAAACGACGTCCCTAAGTGTCCGTACAAAGAATAAAAGACCAACTTCCGCTTTGGGTGCTTGTGACGAATGATAATAATATGTCCCCAATTCCCCTTTTCCTCACCGCCACTGTGAAGAGCAGCATAGACGACTGTTCCTCGTCCAATAGCCTGTACATCTGTCCCAGCTGGCACCACAGCGTCCTCTCCTAAGTGTATACCCCACAACACCCCATCATAGACCGATCGCTTACCAAAAGGCGCTCCATTCACCCTGTATGGCTCAAGAGGAAACTGCAATTTTGGCGTTGAAAGATAGGCCATAAAAAAGCAAAATACTTCTCCTTAGAATGCCACAAATTACACTTTCAGTCAATATAATCAGATACTCGACTACACCTCTTTATCCAACTCGCGCACAATTTTGCGCATCAAAAGGACGCTCACCAAGAAGAATATTGCTCCGAGTAAGAATAATATTTTACTCGCTAACAATACTGCAAATGTCTCACGGGCAAATGAAATGCCGACAATATGTCCGGCAATCAGAGAAGCAACCGCTCCGACAAAAAACTTATACGAAAGATCCAAACGCTTCTCTACTCGCCATACCACCCCTACCGAAAAAACGAGTACCAAGAACAGCAAAGCAATGATCACTGCTTCAATTCCTAATAACACAAATCCCGTATCCATATATGTATTTTTTATGCATCAAAATAACCGGCCTTCTTGAGCGCTCCTTCTGCAACCGTTCCCTTCCCTTGAAGAAAGAGCCCAAATTCTCGCACCAAAAGTAGAAACGTAAACAGAAAGAAAAGAACAAGCAATAAAACAATCCAGCTCAGGTTACGTATAATATCATTATACGTAATAACCGTACCTCCGCCCAGCTGAAATATAGGGAGCTCCAGGATCGTTATTCGCTCACTGACACTCACTATTGTTTTTTCAAATATCGCTTCAGCTTGAAACAAATACTCGCCAGAACGAATGTACGGTGGAATAGAAAGTGTACTCCGCACTTCTCCTCCGCGTTTCAGAAACTCTTCTCGAGTAACCGATGTCAC
>JBBTWC010000027.1:0-18307 GCA_038062975.1 Patescibacteria group bacterium
GGGTCCCATGCTCCTACAAAATCTTTTCTCGTAGAAATATGCAGCGCAAAAGAAATGGCGGCTCCTATAATAATTCCTTCGAGAAGATAGAGAGGAACTCCCCATACCACAATCTTTTCTTGCGCAAAGGGGAGCAGAACAAAAGCAGTCAGGAGAAAGATAGTAGTGGTTCGTAGGTAGATATTCATATCCTTTATACCTTCTCAAACGAAGAGCGATACGACAAGCTAAGAGCGAGGAGGAAAAGAAGCACAGGAAGTATATGCACAGAAAAAAGAGGCGTCTCAAATAAGGAGTGTCCGAGAAATATCATGAGACTCACAAAAACAACTCCTTGCTCCAAAGAGCCTGCCTTCATAAACGCAGTATAACTTCTTATAAGGGCGAGAAAAAGAAGTGCGAAAAAAGACAGGGCTCCAAACACGCCTATTTCTACGGCTATATCAAGAAAAAGATTGTGCACATAGATAGGCTCTCTGTAAGTAGTAGTCGGTTTTACAGAAAGAGAATAATTACCAATACCTGTACCAAGAATTGGATTTTCTCTAATTGATACACTGGCCTCTTGCCAAAGACGCAGACGCTCAACATTCGAGCCGTCCTTCAAAGAAGCGCTCGACCAGAGGCGTTCTCCAACAGGACTCAAGATGATTCCTATAAGAAGAGCGGGAAGAAAAATACCGATAAGAAGTGGCGAAAAACTTTTCCTTATACGATTTGGCTGTAAAAAAAGAAAGGCGATTCCTCCTGATACCAATCCTATATAGCCTCCGCGAGAAAAAGTAAGGAGGTCTGCAATGAAAATAAAAAGGGCGAGCGCTCCATACACGAACCGCTTCCGTCCTTGTTTTTCACAGAAAAGGAGGAGTCCGAATGGGACTGCCATACCAAGATAAAATGAACACATATGCGGATCCGGGAAAAAGGCCGAGAGCCTCATTACAGTAACTCCTGAAATATTCACAAGGAGACTTGGATAATTCGCCACAGCGTCCCCAAAAGATGCCCCAGAAAACAGCGGGGTAATATACCTAACCCAGAAGGAAAATGCTTTCTCAATACCCCAAAAAAATTGAAGGGTAAACTGAAAGAAGCCCACAAAAGAAACAAGAACTGCTCCTCCAAAAAAAGAATGTATCAGGAGCCTTCTTGTGCTTACACGAAAAAGAGCAGCATAAAAAACGAAAAGGAGCGGAAGAAAATTCCAAAGAAAAGTACTTTTGCGAAGTGCCCATCCTCTATTCTCAGACCAAAAAACTGAAAGTGTTACCAAAAACAGAAAAGTGGTTAGGAGAAAAAGGGGTAGTGGTTTTGGGAGACGAAATTGTTTTTCCCGAAGACTCTTGGCAAGAAAAACCAAAAAAAGAAGGAGAGCGAAGAGACGAGAAAGAGCAAGATCAACACCTTCAAAAGGCGACAGGGCAAACTGAAAGGGGAGTGTCGAAAGATACAGAGCGAGAAGGATGTTTACCATAGGTGATTATCTTCCATAAACCAGAGCTCTGACAAAAGAAATTATCTTTCCCTCAAGGTAAGGGCGGTGCTTTTGAAAATAGAGGTCTTGAGAGGCATAGTAGTATTGTTTTTTTGAAGCCTCTGAACTATGACTCTTCCCTCCGTAATGAAGCAACTTGATACGGCCGTCTTTATAGATACTCAGTCCATTTTTCCGTATTCTCTGACACAAATCCACATCCTCAAAATACAGAAAATACTCTTCATTAAACCCTCCAAGAGAGAGAAAGAGCGCTTTCTTCAGGAACAGCGCCCCTCCACTCACCCAGCCCGTTCTCCGAAGAGGAAGATTTGTTCGACTTCTTGTAAACAAGAAGTGATTTGTAAGCGTACGCAGTGCGTTTACCTCTTTCCCGGAGTCAAATACATCTACGTTTCCTTTTTCATCAACCAGCTGAATTCCTAGGGCGCCACAGGAGGGTAATATTGCGAAATCACTCAGCACTTGAGGCAAAACCTCTTCTATCCACAAGGTATCTGGATTAATAAAGCCGAGAAACTCCCCAGTTGCCAAAGAAGCGCCGAGGTTCGCCGCCTTAGCAAAGCCTTCATTTTTATCACTCCGTACCAGAATGAAGAGATACCTTTTCTGAAGGATAAAGAGCGCTTTTTCCTCGCTCGGATCATTATTTACTACAATAATCTCTCGCTCAATACCAGAAGACTCATAGGCACACAGGCTTTCTAAAGAGCGCTGTAAATGCCAAATACTCTGATAATTAATGAAGATCAGAGAGACTTTTGGCTTTAATACGGGAAAAATAGGTAGCATAAGCTTTCTGTACCATGCTCGCTGCTTCCCTCCCAAGCCAAACGTCAATACGATTTTTTACTCTTCGTATTGTAACATACCCAAAAATGTACGGTCGCAAGTGCCAGGGGGTGTGTTTTTCAAAAAAAAGAAGTCCTGAAAGCACTAGATGGTACACCTTGCTAGGATTAAAATTGCTCTGTTCACTATGAGTGACTCGGGATTCTGGCACCACGAGACAAGAAAAGCCGGCTTTTCTCGCTCGGAGAGAAAAATCTACATCTTCATAATAAAGAAAAAAGTCTTCATCTAAAAAACCTATTTTTTCAAACACCTCTCTGTGTATAAGAAGGGCACAGCCCGAAAGATATTCACTTCTATACGGAGTTTTTTCTCTCAAGGATGGGGTATGCTCAGCGCGCATCCGAAGATAATTAATTCGTCCCCCGGAGAACCATTCTTCTTTTTTCTCATTCAAAACGACCGGGGAAAGCAATCGTGCAGAACTATTTCCTGCCGCACCTGCCAGAAGGAGCGTGAGAGCATCCTTTTCAGCAAGAGCATCGTAATTGAAAAGCCATACCCAAGGAATACCCGCTTCCAATGCATATCGAATACCGGTATTCATCCCGCCGGAGAACCCTTTGTTTTGGTTGTTTTTAAGATATACAAATTTTGGAAATGCTCTTTGTGCTTGCTCGAAGGACTCGTCTTGGGATCCGTTGTCTACCACAATAATTGTTTTCTCCTCATAAGTAAGAGCCTCTAAGGACTTCAAGCACGGCAAAAGGCACCCTTGCCCATTGTAGTTCAAAACAATGATAGCGACTCGATTTTCATCCATACAAAAGACTTACGACAAGAGAGTGTCGAGAGGCTGAGGGCTCGCTTCGCCCTTTCCAGAAAAAAGACTCTTCATTTCAGCATAGGTAACGGCTCGCGTAATCCAAAGACTAACGACGTATACAAGCACCGAAGCCGCTCCAGCGAGAAGAAAAGAGGCTCTCGAAAGAAGCAAAAGAGAAGCTCCCATAAGAACTCCGGCGAGAAGAATCCGACCAACCCTTCGAAGAGAAGGGAGGTACCCAATATGTCGAAAAACAAGTGTTCCTGTAAGAAGAATAACCAAAAGTTCTGTGGCTACGGAAGTGAAAGCGGCTCCCATATATGAATAGCGAGGAATAAGGAACAAGTTGAGCACTATATTAAAGACCGCCGCCACAATAAGTGTTTGCATTAATTTTTTCTGAGCATTACTTACGACCAAAAGCATATTGAAGTAGTGTCCAAAGAATATACATCCGAGAGCAAAGACGAGTATACGAAGGACTGAGGCTGATTGTTCAAAGCCGCCTCCGCTCACAATAGAAATAATCTGAGGAGCAAGGAACCATGTACCCATAATAAGTGGGGTAACAATAATGATAAAGACGGCGAATGTCTTATCAGCAATATCATTAAATTGTGGTCGATCTGTATAGATAAAGCGAGAGAGAAGAGGGAGTATCAGTCCGGCGAGCATCGCGGGAAAGAAAATAAGGTTTTCCATTATCTTGTACGCCACATTGTAGATTCCGACATCCGTATTACTCTGCATCATAGAAAGCAGAATGGTGTCCATTTTGAAATACGCGAATGTGATAATGGCTGTTGCTCCCATAGGAAGAGACTCTTTCAGAAAAGTCTTCCAGTAGGCGAAGTCGAAGCGTAGCGGGAACGAAATATAGCGACGACTCAGAAGAAAGACTACGATCGCATTAAAGATGAGAGAAGCAAGAAAGGTCGAAGCGACGGCAAGAAAGCCCCAATCCTTCTGTACTACCAAAATAACAAGCCCTACCTGGACGAGTTTTCCAAGAAACTCCACCATAGCCACCTTATCCATGGATAAGCGTTTTTGGAAAACCCCGTTTAAAACAAGAGAGAGTGTAGAGAAAAGAGTTGCGCCGGAGGCAAACAAAAGGCCGATTTTGAGATCATTTGGGTATGCAAAAAGAACAATAATAAGGGGGGAGACTACAAAAAGCGCTGTCGAAGAGAGCAGCCTAAGAGCTAGGATATTTCCCAAAATCTGCTTTTCATTAGCTCCTTGACGGGAAATCTCTCGCGCAGTGACCGGCCCAAGACCAAGATCAATAATGGCTGAGAAGAAAGCAAAAAAAGCCAGTATGGTTGCATACTTTCCAAAGCCTTCTGGTCCTAGATATTCCGTAATGAGACGGATAGACAGGAGAGAAAGCACAACCGTAGAAATAACCTTCAAAGAAGAGTTGAGAACGACGTTATACGCAATTCTTTTTGCGATAGCCATAGAAAAAATTGTTCGTCTTTATGCCTCGGTTGTCTCAGTATTTGGGCGCACGAGGATCTTTCGTCCTTCTCCTTGACCAATACTTTCAGTGGTTACTCCTTCTTGTTTTGCAAGATAGGAGTGCACGATTTTTCGTTCGTACGGGAGCATTGGGCGCAAAGCTACACTTATTCCGCTTTTCTTCGCTTCAAGAGCCGCTTGCTCTGCTTCTTTTTCTAAAAGACCTTGTTTATCGGCGAAGTAATCATTAATGTCGATAGCTACACTTACTGGTTCTCCAGCCGCCTTGCGCACCATAGTACGAACAAGATGCTGAATAGCGGCAAGATTCACTCCGTGCTGTCCAATAAGGAAATTCTGACCGTTCTCTACAAAAACCTTACAAAAAATATCATCGCCATCTTGTATTACTGTAACGGTAGCAGAAAAGCCCATTCTTTCTAAAAAAAGGGTCACGGTTTCGTGTACAATGTCTTTTTTTTCTAGAGCCATAGCCAGAACGTTTACTTCTTTACTCGAAAAATATACTTCTGCTGAACAATCATGAACAGTGTTGAGAAGAGCCAATACAGAGACAGAGCAGCAGGAAAGGTGGCTCCAATAAAGAATGTGAGACCTGGGGCCAGGTACAACATCTGCTTATTCATTATAGCGGTAAAGTCTGGTTGGTCCGAATTCGTTGATAGAGGAGGGGTTACTTGTCGCCCGAGGATCATTTTTGTCTGATAGTACTGTCCGATAGCCGAAAGAAAGGCGAGGACATAATTTGGCTTTGTCAGGTCAATAAATCGAAGGAAGAAGTGGTTGATGGGTCCAGGATTCTGGACAAAAAGATACAGATCAGCAGTATTTACAATAAATCCCGCTTTCGAAATATTGATAATAACGTGATAAATAGCGATCAAAAAAATGATCTGCACTATAAGGGGAAGGCATCCTGAGAGGGGGTTTACCTTTTCTTCTTTATAAAACTCCATCAAAGCCTTTGTTTGACGCTCTTTATCATCTTTATGCTTCTCCTGAAGCGCTTTCATCTTTGGCTGAAGCTCTTGAAGCTTCTTTTGAGAAGCAATTTGCTGGTGCGAAAGAGGCACAAGAAGGGTTTTGAGAGCTAAAGTCGTCAGAATAATAGCTACCCCAAAATCATGCCCCGGAATAACGTTATAGAGAAAGATAAGAGTGTTATAGAGAGGCTCGTAGATGAATGTATGAAAAAGATCCAACATAGTGATTATTTTCCTTTATTTACGGTATTTATAGCACTTATACAGTGCTCAGTAATCCGTTCTATAGTAGCATAATTTACATCTTTTGGCTTCTTTACGGTGAAGAAGACAAGATCATACCCTTTCGGCCAATTTTCCTTCTGAAGGGCTAAAGCAGCCGAAAATCTTCGCCTGAGACGATGTCGTAAAACAGCGAGGGGAATATGTTTCTTGCTAAAAGAAAAACCTACCCGAAGGGCATCTCCTCCCACAAACAGAAATTTACAACCTAAATCATCAAAAAAAAGAGGCTTTCCTCCTCGAAAGACTCTTTCAAAATCCTCTTGTTTCCGTATTCGGAAGCTTCTTCCCAACATACAGTGCCTTAAGCAACGGTAAGCTTTGTTCGTCCCTTTTTACGACGGTTAGCGACTACCTTTTTTCCTCCTGGAGTGCTCATGCGCTTCAAGAAACCGTGGCGTCTTGCTCTTTTTCGAGTTTTTGGTTGATACGTCCTTTTCATAGCCAAACCTTAAATATTGCTTCTGAAACAAAGTAATGGTTAGTCTACCAGAAAGAGAAAAAAAGTCAATCTCAGTCTTGTTTTCCTACTTATACACTGCTTATCCACTTTTAGAGAGCATATTGACCCTCGCCGGACAGTTATCCACATGATATAATACTTTTCAACGTATCCTTTGGCTTTTGTGAAACTGATGTATGACAAATGAGGAGCTGTGGAAGGCTGTTTTAGGCCAAATAGAGCTTTCTATCTCGAAAGCAAACTTTGTTACCTGGTTTAAAAATACCGGGATTCTCCAGTCCCAGGACGGAACGGTTACTATTGGTGTGCCAAATGGATTTGCTAAGGAATGGCTTGAAAATAAGTATAATATTTATATTCTCCGCGCCTTAAAAAGCCTTGATCCTTCAGTATCTGAGATTCGTTGTGTTATTGCACAAGAAAAACCTACTCAAAATATCCTCTCTGTAGATTCTGTAAAAAATGTCGATGCTGTCCAGGCACCAGAAAACTCTGGATTTGTACGAAAAAAGCTTATTGAGAGACCCTCGTTTGGAGGACAGACATCAAGTACGCCGGTTTTTCATGAGACAAACTTAAATAGTCGCTATACGTTTGAAAACTTCATTGTTGCTGAGAACAACGAGCTCGCGCGCGCAGCTTGTTATGCTGTTTCACAGAACCTAGGGATGGCTTATAATCCGCTTTTTATCTATGGTGGTGTTGGTTTAGGAAAGACACACCTCCTTCAATCTATTGGGAATGAAGTTGTAAAAAATGCACCAGAAAAAAGAATAAAATATATTACTTCAGAGCGTTTTACCACAGAACTTGTCGATTCTATCAAAAATCAGAAGATTGATAAATTTAAAGAGTACTACCAGCAAATGGACCTCTTAATTATCGATGATGTCCAGTTTCTCTCTGGTCGGGAAAAGACCCAAAATGAATTTTTTCACATTTTTAACGCTCTGTACCAGATTAATAAACAGATTGTTATTTCAAGTGATCGCCCTCCAAAAGCCATTCCTACCCTTGAAGAACGTCTCCGCTCTCGTTTTGAAGGTGGAATGATCACTGATATAAGCCGTCCAACCGTTGAAACAAGGATTGCTATCCTGGAATCCAAACTCTCCGAAAGGGGACTCTCGGTTGATCCTGCGGCCCTACGCTACATTGCTGAAAATATTTCTCAAAATATTCGGGAGCTTGAAGGAGCTTTAAATCGCATCCTGGCATACTCCGAATTTCATAAAATTCCACCAAATCTCGAAAATACCAAAAGAATCCTAGCAGAACTTATTGAAAATAATAAAAAAACCATCCAAACAGATGATGTTTTCCGTGTGGTTATGGAATTTTACTCTATTTCCAAAGAAGACCTCGTAAAAAAGGGGCGTAAGAAAGAAGTAGCTCATCCACGCCAGATGCTTATGCATCTTTTACGAAGTGAACTCCAGATTCCATTTTCCAGTATTGGGGATTTTTTGGGTGGCCGTGATCATACTACTGCTTTACATGCTTTTGAAAAAATAGATAAAAATAAAGACACAGACCCACAAATTCAAGAAGAGCTTTCGACACTTCGTGAGCGTTTATACTACTCAGCGAGTGTATAAGGCTGTATAACCCCGTTTTTTTCTGGGATAACCCTTGGGTAACTCAATATCGGGAGTGTATAGTTATAAAATAAAAAGTACTTCTTCGAAGATATCACCTAAAAAACAAAAAGTATCCATCTTTAACCCCGGAGCTTCCCGTACGAAAAATACCTCAAATAAAGCTCTCTACAAGGTTATCCAGTTATCCACAGCACTAATATATAATAATAAGAAGTATATAAATAAAGAAAGATTATATATTACTCTTTAAAGACATACCTTTATGAAACTTGTTTGTACTCAAGAAAATCTTTCAAAAGCAATTTCACAGATTGAGCGAGTTACTGGAAGACAGGCAACACTTCCTATCCTCAGTAATTTTCTTTTGGAAACAGAAAAGGGAAGACTGAAGCTTTCAGCTACGAACCTTGAAATAGGTGTCGTAGCGTATATCGGGGCTAAGATAGAGCGAGAAGGGAAAATTACTATTCCAGCAAAACTCCTTGGTAATTTTATTCATAATCTTCCTGGAGGCGAAGTTGTCGCTCTCGAGGTAGATAACCAGCAATTAAAAATAGAGAGTGTTGGGTATTCGGTGAAAATAAAGGGAATGGATGGAAAGGATTTTCCTATTATTCCACAGTTTCAGAAAGAATATTTTTTCTCTCTTCCAGCTCAAGAATTAAAAAGTGCTCTTTCAAGGCTTTTGTTTTGTGTGAGTACGAACGAGGCTCGACTAGAGCTTACAGGTATTAACCTTACCTTTTTAGAGAAAGAACTTCATTTAGCAGCAACAGATAGTTTTCGTTTAGCAGAAGAAATAATTCCTCTTGGTGATTTAGGGAAGGGATATACAGCATTCCAGTCTACAACGAGCTCCTTTATTCTTCCTTCAGCAACCCTTAATGAGATTTCTCGTATTATTAGTCCAGAGAGTACAGAAGTAAAAGTAGCCCTTGAAGAAAATCAAATTTTCTTTGAAGTAGATAATATCCAGGTAATTTCAAGGCTTATTAATGGGAAATATCCTGACTATAAGCAAATTATCCCAAGTGAATTTTCTTTAGAAGTTTCTTTAGAGAAAGATCTCCTTCAGAGAGCTATTCGAATTGCGAGTTCTTTTTCTTCTTATAACTCTGGAGAAATAGCTCTTGTATTTCATCCAATAGAAAAAACCTGTACCATTGTTTCTCAGTCACAGGAGATTGGTGAGAATACTTCAGTTTTAGATATAGAAACAATTCGTGGAGAAGCGCCTCTGACGCTTGTTTTTAACCCACGATACGTATTAGAGGGCATTGGAGTGCTTACGGGCGACAGAGTGGCATTTTTAGCGAATACAGGGACCTCACCCGCAGCTTTCAGAATGCTTGAGGGAGGATCTCTAAAACAAAACTACCTCTACATTCTTATGCCAATTCGAAAGTAGGAGCTTTTCGTTTCATAAGAAAGAAAATATCTGAAATCCTATGAAGAATCTCGGAAGCTTGATAGCGAAGAAAAGTTTTGCTCTACAAAATATAGATGAGAAGACAGTCTTTTTTGTTTGTAAAAAGGTCCTTATTGAAGAATACGGGGAACGAGGGGGAGAAAATATTACCCCTATTCTTTTTAAAGAAAAAA
Organism: Patescibacteria group bacterium; assembly: GCA_038062975.1. Classification (GTDB taxonomy): domain Bacteria; phylum Patescibacteriota; class Minisyncoccia; order Moranbacterales; family UBA1568; genus UBA1568. The sequence continues at coordinate 9,530 of JBBTWC010000027.1, forward strand.
AACTCTTCCTCTCTCCAAAAAGTTCGCTCTGGAGAAGTGAGGCTTTTCTTCATCGGAAACGCATCTGTGATCGTGTAAATGAACTCCTTGGAGCAGTAGTAGTTCAAGAAGTAAAGCTTGCTCAACCACAATAGAAAAAAATCCCCTGTAGAGGGGATTTTCTTTTAGTAGCTGACACTAATATCTTTTTTGTCAGTTACTTTATTTCCGTTTTTATCCAGAAGTTCGGCTTCAAGAGTGAGTGTCGAGTTATTTTTGCTTCCTGGAATGGAATAAGAGACAGAATACGGTTTCCCACTACTACTTCCTACTTCTTGGCCGTCAACAAAGTAGGTTACCCTCTCAATACCATACGGAGCATCAGTATTTGAAGACAGCGTGAGAGATGAAGAGCTTGTGCTAGAAGGGGTGGTCAGGGAAACTTTTGGCTTGAGACTAGAAAAATCTGATTCTTTACACTCGTCTTCAGGAACCTCATCAACGACTACTCCTTTTTGGTCTTCGTACCAGTTCTCTACCGCTTTTTCCCAATTTTTAAATTGAGAGTCATCCGCGGGGTTTTCTGGTTTTGGACCACGAGGATCTTTTCGGTTTACATAGTAGAGAATATCGTGATCACTGACAAAGTCTTTCTTTTCTACATCTTTATCACGACAGTATTTGTTTGCAATACAGTATTTCTTTTCTCCTGGGATACGACAAACCTTAATATCTTTCTTTTCTTCGAGTTCTCCACTCAGCATTGGTTTATTTGTCTTTCCATCACCGTCGCCAATCTCATCATCAGGGTTGTACTTTGGAAATTCTTCTATAGCGTAATTTCCTAGAGACTTATCAAGAAATGCTCGCCAGATAGGGGCGGCAACATTGACTCCGTCTGCTCCGGTAACCATAGGAGAGTTGTCGTTATTTCCTGCCCAAACACCTACAGCGAGAGAGGGAGTATATCCAATAGTCCAACCATCACGAAATTCATTTGTGGTACCTGTTTTTGCAGCTACCTGACGATTATCGAAGCGAAGTGGAGAATTCTCTCCAAATACCCAGGCGCGATTCTCGTTATTTGAGAGAATAGAGTCGAGCATAGCTACGTACTTCTCTTCAATAACACGTTCTCCGGGAGAGCTTTTGTATTCTTCAAGGACACTTCCTTTAGAATCTTCAATTCGTAAAATAGCTGTCTTTTCATGCTTTATACCTCCGGTAGCGAGCGTGCTATACGCTCCAACGTGATCAAATAACCGCACTTCTCCGCCTCCAAGAACCAAGGAGAGACCAAGGCGATCTGGATCGTTTAGTCCTGCTATACCAAGATTTTTAGCTACTTCTATAGAGTCCTTTACTCCTACGAGGTAGAGTGTTTTTACAGCAGGAATGTTCAGTGATCCTCCGAGAGCCTTTTTCATTGGGAGGGGCCCGTGAAATTTCCCGTCATAATTTTGCGGTTTATAGGATTTTCCAGAGTCGGTATCAAATTCTGTTTCTACATCATAGAGTATCGTCTCCGGGAGATACCCTTTGGTAAAGGCAGTGAGATAGACATATGGCTTGAAAGAAGATCCTGGTTGACGATCACGAATAGCGACGTTTACCTGGCCATCAATAGAGGCATCGAAATAGTCTTTGGAACCAACCATAGCGAGGAGTTGCCCCGTCTTTGGATCCATGGCTACTAAAGCGGCATTTGAAGCCTTCCAGCGCGTGTTATTTGCCGCTCCTTCTTTCACAGCCTGTTCAGCAGCCTCTTGTTTTTCCCAGTCCAGAGTAGTAATAACTTTGAGTCCTCCTTGTTCAACAGCCTGGTCCCCATACTTTTCTTGGAGATAGTCTTTGATGTACATCACAAAGTGAGGGGCGGTAATAATATCTTTTTGAGGGAGGACCTTCTCAAGGGTAGGAGTATTCACGGCCTGTTCAGCCTGTTCCTCGGTAATATATCCTAACTGAGCCATTTGATGGAGGGCATAGTTTTTTCGTGCAATAAGCTTGTCCGTATGAGAACCATATGGAGAGTAGTAGGCAGTCCCACGAGGAAGAGCGGCAAGAAGAGCAGCTTCATCTAAGGAGAGGTCTTTGGCTGACTTTCCAAAGAATGTCTGGGCAGCAGCTTCAATTCCGTACGCATTTTGTCCATACGGTATCTCATTGAGATACATGGTCAGGATTTCGTCCTTAGAAAAAATAGTTTCAAGCTCAATAGAAAGGACAGCCTCCTTTATTTTTCGAGTCAACGTCTTCTCATTTGAAAGAAGGGAGTTTTTTACGAATTGCTGCGTAATAGTCGATCCTCCCTGAGCTGCGTCAAAAGTAATAATATCTTTGAAGGCTGCTCGTAAGATACCAGAAGGTTTAATTCCAAAGTGATGGTAAAAGTCTTGGTCTTCGAGAGAGATGCTTGCGGCGCGTACAATTTCTGGTATTGCTGAGAAGGGGATTACGGTACGCTTTTCTTCGCCATGCACCTCGTAGAGTATGTGCGTACCAGTACGATCATAGATTTTTGTTGATTCTGCAACAAAACGCTTATTCACGTTTCCAGTACTTGGTAAATCCTTTGCAATATAGGCAAAAATCGCGATGATGAGCAGTAAAAAGCCACCACCAGTGATAAGTGCAATCTTTCCAATTTTTTTCCAATCTCGTGGCTCTCCAGCTTGTAAAGATTTGGCTAGAATACGCCGTCTTTTTGAGAAAAATCGCATAAAATAGGGTGTCAAAGTATCTTAATTGTATACCACAAAACAGCAAAAAAAAGAAGCCCTAAGGGCTTCCTGAAACATCTTTTTAAAAGAGGTTTACGTAAGTGTCGGAAAGAGGCTTTTGAGAATAGTCTTAGAAACATCAACCCCTCGTCCTTCTACGAGAGGCTTTTCATGCATATTATAGAAAGGATTTGGGTTTATTTCGAGAATAACGTAGTCGCTCTCACTTTTTGTAATGTCATCTGCGAGAAAATCGAGTCCCCCATATGTTAAACCGACTGCTTCAATGGCTCGTTCTGCAATTTCCCGAAAAACAGGACTCATTTCGAGTGTGCGATCAATAGCTCTTCCTCCATCAGACATATTGAGGTTGTTTCGGAGTTTCAAAAAGTAACCTTCTGGTAAAACCGACTCTAAAGAAAGCTTTTCTCGCTTCAGGGTTTCTCGAGCAGTTTTGTCGAGCTTTATTTCAAAACCTTTTACACGAGTCTTATTAAAGGTATGAATAAGCTCTTCGAGGGTAGAATGTCCATCCCCGGTAAGTCCAGCAGGAATCTTTTCTACACAAGAAAGCACCTTTTTATCAAAAACAAGGACGCGATACTCTTTTCCAACAAACATTTCTTCGATAAGAAAGCGAAGAGAGCGTTTTTTGTTGTAAGCTTTTTGAGCCCATTGAACGGCACTTTTGAGTTCTTTTAGGCTTGTAAGGTTCCAGGTCACGCCTTTTGCAAGAGAGCCACTAAGAGGCTTACACAGAAGCGGGAAAGGAAGTTTTTCAGATTCAATTCCTTTGAGTGCATCTTTCAGAGTATTCGCGACAATACCTCGCGGTGTTTTAATGCCAATGGCTCCCAAGATTGTTTTGGTAATTTCTTTATTTTTTGTCAGATTTCCCATTCTTCGATATACAGGGAGATTGGATTTATGACAAAAGATAGATTTCCCGCCGTAGGAAAGCTTGAGGATATGGCTACTCTCACTATAAATAAATTCACACTGAACGCCGAGTTCAGCAGTTTTTCGAATAAAGGATCGAAATCCTCCATGAGTAATTTTCTTGAGGTATTGCTCGAGATCCATAGCGGTAGTACGAAATAATTTAGCGACGAATTTTTAGAGAGACTATTTCTCTAAAGAAAGATGAGCGAGATCTGGACCAGAGAAAAATGTTTTTGTTGGAGAGAAAAGAAGGAGAGCAATGCTTGCGGTGTGTTCTGTCTTTTCAAGGTAGCTCGTATCCTCTTTGCTTACAAGTGCAAATGTATGAAGGACGTGTGTAAAATATTTTTGGTAGATTGAATTCTGATCTACTTGATGACCACAAATCTTATAACATAATGCTACTTCAGTCAAGATATCTAAAGAAAGATTTTTTTCTGCAATGGCCTGATGCAATTCAAAATAAGAAAATATCCAAGAGAAACCTTCGGCAGGCACGCGGTCATAGAAATCAGAGGCCGCAATAATAATGTGCGTGAGTGTATAAAAAACGGAATACAAATCTTCTTGTGGGAGCGTAGCAGGATCAGCGTAGTCAGTGACAAGAATATTTTGGAAAGCTGTGAGGTACAAAGAAGTGTAATCAACTATGCCGAGAGATCGAAGATGGAAAAGTGTATTTGCGCTATACGAACTGTCGATAAGAATACCTTCTCGAGAGTAAAGGCGTTCACTTTCTTTCATCAGGTCAGTGAGAGTCTCTTTTGACTCAGAATATATATCTCTGAATGTTTGCGTGAGATGGAATTTTTTAAGAAAGAAAGCTCCATTGGTTATGTCATGCAAGAGAGGGAGTTTTGGATGTGCTTGATACCACTCTTTGCGTTTATTGTTACGTTTTGTATTTGGAGAAGAAGTGTTTTTTTTGAATGTGGGGATATAGACGTACTCAGGATTATTCCAATTAAGAAGAGCATTTTTTAATTTTTGTAAACGTGATTTTTGAAATGCATCAAAAATAAGGGAAGTGTAGGCGACATTTCCGGAAGCAAAGTAGGCTCGCTCAAAAAAATGTCCGAGCTTATCTTTCGATAAGTCGGATGTGGCGCGTGAGTATGTTTCTAGGATGTTCTGATATTGTTCGTTGCTTGACATTATTTTGAGGAAAAATTCTTATTGACGTCAATCAAGAATTGACGCAGATGACGCCTTCCAATAATAGCAGAGTATTCCAAATGTGAACGATCGATAAGTGATACCTTCGCGGGTATACGCTGCCCATCAATTTCAAGTTCAATGCGGATAGCGACACGATAGGATGTTCCATGAGAGGACTGCACCTTTGCTGTACTCGCAACATCTGGAATAGCCTCAAGAATTTTGACGCGTTCCCCGGAAGAAAGATTTTTTAGGTCGAACTCCTGAGAGAGGCGGAGGTATTCGTGTACGACCGATTCAAAACCAAGTTCTTTTGCAAGATCAAAATCAATAGAAGAAGAGTCAGCTCCAGTATCAATCTTTGCTTCAATCTCGGCCTGTTTTCCGTCTTTCCCAATTAATTTTACTTTTTCTATTGTTCCGATAACTCGTTTTCCGGAGAGCTCTTCAATTTCTTCTTCGATTTCTCCACCAAAAAGATTCATACCAACACGAATACCGCGTTCGAGGGTTTTTATTTTCAGACCCGACACGCGATCGAGACGCTCTTTTAAGCCACTTAAGTTTGCGAGCTGAATAGAAAGTCCTGGACGAGCATTGAGTTCAAGAATAACGGGCCCACGATCACGGTCAATAGCCACATCAGCTCCAAGGAATCCGAGACCAGACATTTCTTGGGCTTCAACAGACATACGGAGGATTTGTTGCCAATAAGGAATTTTTATTCCTGAAAGCACGAGTCGAGTACCTGGTGCATATTCGATGAGATGCCCTTTGCCTAAAATAGCAGTAGTGGTTGTCCCGGTAGAAAGATCAATTCCAAGACCAACAGCTCCTTGTTGCAGATTCGCCTTTCCATCAGATGCTCTTGTTGGGAGGCGGAGCATTGCCATAACAGGTACCCGGTTGAAGACAATAATACGGATATCAGGAATACCCTTGTAGGAATACGGTTTAAAAAGCTTTAAGAGTTTGAGGCGTTCTTCAAAAAAAGCAATATCAGGTATGTTGGCGAGAGAGAAGGATCCATCGAGAATATTTCGAATATGATTTTTGATATCCTGAACGGTAATAAGAGACCCATCTGCTTTTACCCAGGCATCATCGCGGTCTTTTTTCCGTGCGTAGACAACCAAAATACCTTCGCCTCCGAAACCACGATTTGGTTTTAAAGCAAAGCTTGTTGGAAGTGTTGTCCAGTCAAAGGCATCAAGTTCTTCAATGCTTCGAATTTTAGCAATAAGGGCTGGCACCGGAAGGTTTCCTTTTAAAAGGGTGCGCTTACAAAGCAGCTTGTTGTCAGCAAGCTCCATTCCGCGCTTTCGGTTGTATGGTCGGATGTATTTGAGATTCCGCGCATTCATTCCGAGAAGCTTTCCGCTTTTCTTGAAGAAATCAAACATAGAAGACAGAACAAAGAAAAACTACAGATGACGGAGGATTTTACGAAAACGGAGGTATTCTGTAATACGAAGACCAGTCCATTTTCCAAGTGCAAAGTTGATCACGAATGTGAAGAGTACAATCCAAGGGAAAGCGAGGAGTAGCGTTGTGAGCATATCCAGACTGATGAGATAGTAACCCACAACAGAGATGACAAGAGTCTCAACAGCAAGGAGGAATGCCACACGGCTCCCTTTTTCAATCTGGGTAGCCACAAACTTTTCTGCCAAAGTGATCATGATAAGGAGTGGGAAAATAGAAATAGAGGCAAGTCCTGTCCTGCTGAAAGAGCCTGCAAGAATAAGGATTCCTAAGATTGCCAGAGAAACAATAGAAAGGGTAATAGCGACTCGCGGCAGATAGAGGAGTCTGAAGTATTTGAGTATGTAGCGAGACACCATGCCTACGAGAATAATGCTGACAAAAATAGCAATTCCATACTTAATACCATTTGGATCAAAAGCAAGAAGGGCAAAAGTTACAATAGAGGGCGTATAGATACCAAAAGCTTTGATTCCAACTACCTGGCGAAAGAAGGCGACTAGTGTCGCAACAATAGGGAGCATCAAAAGGAGTACCACTGTTTGGAGTGGGACACCCTGGCTTATGATGAATGTGATGACTGGATGGTACGACATAGGAGCGTATGAAAAAATAAAACGAAAGGTTTTTGTTTCAGGCGCTTGGTTTTCGCAAGAGAATGAGATGTCTCTATCTTACTTCGAATTGCGAATGTTTTCCATACGTCGCCGATTGGAATGACACACGGCTATCGCCAGGGCGTCTGCGGCATCATCTGGCTTTGGAATGGTTTTGAGTTTGAGAAGCGCTTTGACCATTGTTTGGACCTGGAGCTTATCCGCACGGCCGTAGTTGGTCAGAGCCTGTTTGATTTCAAGGGGAGTATATTCGGCTATCCTAATGCCGAAACGCTCAAGCGTCAAGAGGATAGCCCCTCGTGCTTGACCTACAGCCATAGCCGTCTTCTGATTATTGAAAAAGAAAAGTTCTTCAACAGCCGCCTCTTCTGGTTGATGAATTTCGAGAAGCGTCTCTAAGTCCGTAGCAATTTCTTTGAGACGAGCAGCAAGAGGGAGGTCTTTTGAGGTGCTAATGTGCCCATAAGCTACAGCTTCCAATCGGCCACCCTCCGCATTAATAACTCCCCATCCAAGAGTTGCTGTTCCGGGATCAATACCAAGTATTTTCATAAACGAAAGAGTCAAATCAAGAATACGTTCTCAGGGGAGGACGGGAATATCAGAAAGTCTACGCTTCTCGTGATTGAAGTGAAGCTGCAATGTTGCGAAGATCAGTATCAAGTGATCCTTTCGCAAGGCGCATAACGGTATCTTTGATGCGTAGAGGATCTGGTACCTGACGAAAGGTAAAACGTTCCTGTTCTCCAGCGGTTTGTATGAAAACGTCACCAAAGTTTAAGATAGTGGGAATAATGCCTTCAACAGTGCTTGTGACATCTTGAATGCGAGAAAAATTAAGTTCGCTAATATGGCGAACAAAAAGGCCTTTTTGTTCAATATTAACAATACGTTCATTGGTAACAATCCAAACGTCGAAGTAGTAATCAATCCAAACGAGGAAGCCGTATATCCACAAAAAGACAAAAAAGGTGTTTTCCAAAAAGAGAAAGAGGTGTAGGTGTTCAGGTAACAAGATTTCCGTAAAGAGAAACGGCATAAGGAGAATGCTTCCTATTGCGACTACTGAAAGGAGAACAACAGTGAAGAGATGTGCTAAAAGATTGAACCAATGGCGATGAATCACCAAGAGGACCTCTTCTCCTTCTCGTTGGCCTTCGAAGTGCTGGTGCATAGGGTTAGAGAGAGTAATTGTTGGGGACGAGAATATCAAAAGGAAGGGAAAAGAATAAGAGGGCATTCGTGAACAAGAGTACTCCGAGAACCGAAAGAAAAAGAACAGCTCCAAAGAAACGCGTTCTTGTTGTAAGCGAGTAACGGATAACATGAAAAACAATAAAGAGCGCAGTCGCTATGTAACTAAAAAGAAGAACAGTATAGAGGAGTCCGAAAATCGGCTTCATAAAGAAAAAGGAAAAAGAAATATCGCAAAAATACTACGCGTCTTTATTCTACAACAATTTGTCTTGTTGGTCTTCCGGCATGACCATATCAAGATGCTTGTACGCTTCTTTCGTCACAACGCGTCCTCTTGGTGTGCGAGCAAGAAACCCAAGCTGAATAAGATACGGTTCATAGACATCTTCGATAGTTTGTATTTCTTCTCCAGAAACAGCTGCGAGGGACTGAATACCCGCAGGGCCACCACGAAATCTTTCAATAAGAATTCGAAGAATATGTCGGTCGGTTGGTTCCAGTCCTAGAGGATCAATCTCGTAGAGATCAAGAGCTTCTCTGGCGACATCGGCTGTAATAACTGGCTTGTCTTTTATTTGTGCAAAGTCACGAACGCGCTTTAAGATGCGATTGGCCACGCGAGGAGTTTGACGACTCGAGTGTGCAATCGCTTTTCCTCCAAGAGGATCAATTCCAAT
>JBBTWC010000027.1:18407-27354 GCA_038062975.1 Patescibacteria group bacterium
GAGTTTGACGACTCGAGTGTGCAATCGCTTTTCCTCCAAGAGGATCAATTCCAATTCCTAGGATATTCGCTGAACGAGAAACAATTTTTTCTATTTCTTCGGGCGTATAGAATTCCAGTCTATGCGTAGAACCAAAACGGTTTCGCAGAGGATTCGAAAGCGAGCCAAGTCGAGTCGTAGCCCCAATAAGAGTGAAGCGAGGAAGATCGAGTTGGATAGTTCGAGCAGCAGGTCCTTTGCCGATAATAATGTCGAGTTTGTAATCTTCCATAGCAGGGTAGAGAACCTCCTCAATCATTTTGTTCAGACGATGAATTTCGTCTATAAACAAAACATCCCCATCTTCAAGATTCGTAAGAATAGAACCAAGATCCCCGACACGTTCAATGGCAGGCCCCGAGGTAATTTTGATACCTACTCCCATTTCCTTCGCAATAATATGGGCCAAGGTAGTTTTTCCAAGTCCAGCAGGTCCATAGAGGAGGATGTGATCAATGCTTTCTCCTCGTTTTTTGGCAGCTTGAATGAAAATATCAAGATTGCGCTTGATTTTTTCTTGACCTACATACTCTGCAAAAAGCTGTGGACGAAGGGTATTATCGAGGTTTTGTTCCTCGCCGAGATTTGTGTCGGAATTAATCATACGGGGCTTAAATAAGGTAAAAATCGGAGATATTTGCATTCATATTGTACCACCCCTTGACAAAAAAACAAAGTAATGCTAATATCAAAAGTCGTTTTGTTTAAAAATCCTTGTTTTTCAGGGTAGCTTCACCTGTAGACAATTGGGGATATCTATCTTTTGTCCTCAATCACGGGAATTGTTTGTCCAGATCTGGGTAGGGTGGTTTCGGCTGCGCTATTCCTCGACACTCTTCCTTTCCTCGGGCTCCTATGTCCGAGGTTTTGTCTGCAGTTGAAGCTAAAGAAGCAAGCAAAACGAAAAAACCACCCGAATTGGGTGGTTTTTTGTTTACAGAGAGATTATTCTTCCTCTTTCGGCTTCTGTATGTTCGGGTCAGAAAGGATTTCTGCGTAGAGTTCTTCGAGAGATTCTTCTTTTCCAGCATTGCGCCAGACTTCGTCTAAAGTAGTGATTCCTTCGATAACCTTAAGGATTCCATCTTGGATCATTGTAACCATACCTTCTTTTACTGCTGCTTTGCGGATTTCTCCTTCTGAAGCCAATGAGCTAATCGTTTCGCCCATTGCTTCGGTAACTCGGAAAATTTCAAAGATTCCTTTTCGTCCACGATATCCAGTAAAGTTGCACTTCCCACATCCTTTCGGTTTATACAGAATATCAATAGTACTAGGCACTACAACTCCAGATTTCTTTGGGATATACGAGAGCAGCTTCTTAAGAGCGGCGATGGTTGTTTCAGCTGGAGCATAGCTCTCTCTGCATTCTTCGCACAGGACACGAACCAGACGTTGAGCAATAAAGATATTGACAGCGCTACTGATAAGAGACGGTTTTATGCCAAGTTCTGCGAGACGTACAATAGAGGCAGGAGCATCATTGGTATGAAGAGTAGTAAAAACGAGGTGTCCAGTAAGCGCCGCATTGATAGCAATCTCTGCCGTCTCTTCATCACGGATTTCTCCAACAAGGATAATATCTGGATCTTGACGCACAATAGCGCGGAGCGCTTTTCCAAAGGTGTAGTCATTGTCTTTTGAGACTTCTGTCTGAATAATTCCTGGGAGAGCATATTCGATTGGATCTTCAACAGTAATAATCTTTTGGGAAGGATTATTGAGACTGTTCAGAAGACTGTATAAAGTGGTTGTTTTTCCTGAACCAGTTGGTCCGGTGTTTACAATCATTCCGTGAGGCTTCTCAATAGCATTTTGTATTTCTTCATAGAAGGCGTCGCGCAATCCAAGTTCACTTACAGAAACAAAAGCCTCTTTCCCAGAGAGGAGGCGCATGTTGATGTTTTCCCCGTGGTTCCCCGGGATAAGGCTGACACGGATATCAACACGATCCTCTTTGATCATGATGAAAAAATGTCCATCCTGAGAACGGTCTCGGATATTGAGTTTCATTTTCGAGAGCATCTTGATGCGCGAAAGAGCAAGGCGGTAGATTTCCAAAGGGAGGTTTCCGATCTCTTGCAATAGCCCATCAATACGGTAGCGAAGCCTGGCTGAATCTTCATCTGGTTCGATATGAATATCGCTTGCATGAAGTTTGTTGGCTCCAGCAAGGATAATTTCAATAATACGAGAGGTAGGAATTTTAGAGGCATCGTTTTTGAGATCCAAGAGCCCTCCAAAATCAGCCTCGAACTCTTCAAGGTCTTTTCCTTGGAGAGAAATGCGGTAATGATCCAAGTTTTCTAAGAAAGGTTTCCGGCTGTATTCTTGCCACACTTTTTCAAGAGAGGCAGTTGAAACAATATAGACACGAAGTTCAGCACGGTGCTTTTCTGCGAAATCAGTAAAGAACGAAAGAGCTTCGGCATTATTTGGATCTGTAAGAGCAATGCGAATAATTCCTATTTCTTTTTGAAAGATGGCCGCTCCTAATCTTTTCGCATCTTCTTCGGGGAGAGAAAGAACATCATTGGTTTCCACAGGAAAGAGAAGAAGATCAATATAGAGGAAGCCATGTTTCGCTGCAGCGAGAGCAGCTTCGTCTTCTATGGAGACTTCGCGCATTTTTTTGAGAACGTTTGCAGTCTTTTCTTCTCGTTCTGAAACAATGTTTGTATTTTTTGGTCTTACGACAGTAACCATAAAGTTTTCATAAGATAACTCCTGTATTGTAGCGCACCTTTTTTTAAAGCAAAAGAAAATCCCTCAAAGAAAGAGGGATGTTTTGAATTTTTTTCTTCGTTAGTTTGCAAGAGGCGCATTCGGTACTCGAAGGGCTGCTACAACCTTTTGTTCTGCCTCATCAAGACTATTTGCTTCGAGGGAGAAGCGAAGTGTATCCCCAAAGAGTTTACTCCCCGTGAGTGATTCTTTGAGTGATGAAAGACTTTCGAGAGAAGCCGACTTTATAATGCCTTGAATATGCGTTGCTGTCTCGGGATAGAGAATGAGAAACGTGTTCGCAGAAGCGTAGTTGCTTTTAATTTTTTCCAATACCAATGGAAGATCTTCGGCTTTCGCTCGAGACTGTACGAGATCCTCGATACTGACAAGAGCCCAGATAAGTCGGAGTTCTTCGTTCCAGCGTACTTGTGCCATAACGCGCCCCCAAAGTTTCAAGAGATGGAGGGGTTGTGTCTTGTAAAGAGAGCGCACAATTTTTTGTTGATCAGCTCCGCGATCCATCAAGAGAGAAGCGGTATGGAGTGCCTTCGGTGTTGTATTTTTCTTCTGAAAGCTCTCGGTTTCACTGATGATACCTGTAAGGAGGCATTCAGCTATAGATTCACGCAAAAGTGTGGCATCAGCCTTTTCAAGAATTTCAGTCAGAATTTCAGCTGTGGAGGACGCTGTTATATCAACAAAGTTTATTTGACCGAAGAGTTCATTGTTCGGATGATTATCAATATTTACAAGAGGAACTTCATAAAAAATATCTGGATTATCTTCGTAAATTTTTCCTAAAGATTCTTTGTCAGGACTTCCAATAATAATCGCGAGGTCAAATTTGAAATTTGCTGGAATAAAAGAAAAGTCTCGAGGATCAATAGAGCCATGTTCTGGAGTGAGATAGATACGAAGTTCATCCGGAAGATTTTCTGTACGAACATCAACAATCTTGTTGCGTTCCATATTGAAAGCAAGCACAAAATCACGAGCGCCCGTAATAGAGGCGACAAGATTTTTTGGAGTAGCTAGGAAAGAAAGCTCCTGTTTATCTTCGAGAATATGATCTCCTGCTACCGTTACTTCTTTGCCGTTGGTTTCCAAAAAGAACGCGAGAGCCAAAGCGCTCGAAAGCATGTCACGTGTTGGATAGCTCGGCAGAAGAATCAGCGGAGCATTCGTTTTTTTGAGGAGTTCTTGGAATTGTTGAATCGGAGTAAGGGACATAGCGGAATGAGCGGAAAATAAAGAAAAAAGGAGTGTATCTGAAAAGGCAGATAGTCAAAAGTAGCAGACAAAAAGATGAGTGTCAACGCGGGGTCGTCAACGTTCTCATTTTGGGTTAGGATAGGAGCTATGGAAACCATCTATCATACAACATCAGCAGAAGAAACAAGGTCTCTCGGCAAAGAGCTTTCCCAAAAGGTCGCCCCAAAGACCCTCTTATGTCTTCGGGGCGAACTAGGCTCTGGAAAAACCACCTTTACCCAAGGTCTTCTTGAGGGTTTGGGTGCGGAAAAACCCTTTGTCAGCCCAACATTTGTCATTATGAAGGAATATGAGCTAAAAATACCTACCAAAACAGGTATTGAGCGTATTTATCATACGGATGCGTACCGGGTAGAAGAAAAAGACTTTGAAACTATTGGTTTTTCTGAGTGGTGTGCTGACCCGAAAGGCATCGTTATTCTTGAATGGCCAGAGCGTATCTCGGGCATTCTCCCAAAAGGAGCCCTGAATCTTTCTTTCAAAGCTCTTTCCGAAAATGAGCGGAGAATTACCTTCTCGAAGTAGGGAAAACTGGAATCGGGTCATTTTTTGCCTTTAAAAGGGGCAAAGAGTATACTTTTAGTATGGAAAAGAAGCCAAAAACACTTATTTTGCTTGATGGAAATGCGATTATTCATCGTGCCTATCATGCTCTTCCACCGCTCACGACTCAAAAAGGGGAGTTGGTGAATTCTGTCTATGGCTTTGCCATGACGCTCCTTTCGGTATTGGAGAAATTCAAACCAGATTATATTGCTGCTTCCTTTGATCTTGCCGGACCAACTTTTCGTCACGACCGGTATGAAGCGTATAAAGCCACTCGTACGAAAGCTTCAGATGATCTCTATGCCCAGATTCCGAGAGTAAAGGAACTCGTTACAGCCTTCAATATCCCTATCTTTGCTTTAGAAGGATTTGAGGCTGATGATTGCGTTGGAACACTTGCTCGTCAGGCAGAAACGAAAGGAGTTGATACGGTGATTGTCACTGGAGATATGGATACGCTCCAGCTCGTGACACCTCACATCAAGGTGTTCACGATGCGTAAGGGTATCAAGGATACCGTTTTGTACGATATAGCCGCCGTAGAAGCGAAATATGGACTGAAGCCTACGCAAATTGCTGATTACAAAGGTCTGTCAGGAGATTCGTCGGACAATATTCCTGGGGTAAAGGGGATTGGCCCAAAGACGGCGAGTGATTTGTTACAGAAGTATCAAAACTTAGAGGGAATATATGACGCTCTTTCTGAATTGAAAGCGCCTGTGCGAGAAAAATTGGAAAGAGAGAAAGAGCAAGCTTTTCTTTCTCGTGAACTCGGAGAAATAGACACGAATGTTCCTTTGGAGCTTGATCTGCCAGCGGCCGTGACCCGCGACTTTGATCGTGAAAAAATTGCAGGGCTCTTAAAGGAGCTTGGATTTTTCAGTCTCTTGAAGCGTCTTCCGGGAAGTGAAGGTGAAGAAGTGTCAAGCGAAACAAAATCAGCCAAGAAAAAAGAAAAGAAAATAAAAAAAGAAATCCTGTCTTCGAAAAAAGAAGCAGAAGCATTTTTCAAAGAGAGTTCTGCAAAAAAATATGCCGTGTGGCTGGATCAAGAAGTTGGTTCACTTTTTGGTGAACACATCCTTTCTCTTTCTGTGGCATCTTCGGACGGAGCTACTTCGATTCTTTGGAATGATGAAACAAAAAAGAGTATCCAAAGTTTTCTTGAAGACGAGAAGCAAGAAAAAATAGTCTACGACGCCAAGGCGATGATGCATATTCTCGATAAAGAGAATATTACACTTAAGGGCGCTTCTTTTGATGTCATGATTGCTGCGTATCTTTTGAATTCTGGTGGGAACGTTACTTTGGAGTATCTTGCTTTAGCTGATCTTGGAGAAGAATCTGTAGATTTTTCCCCAACACTTCTTCTTCGTCTTGAAGAAAAATACAGTGCGCGATTAAAAGAAGTAAGTAGTGAACAAGAAAAAGGAAAAACCCTTCTTGATGTTTTTGAGAAGATTGAAATGCCTCTCATTCCTGTTTTGTTTGAAATGGAGAGAACAGGTGTTTTTTTGAATACGGATAAATTTAAAAAACTTTCAGACGAACTCGGCACAGAGCTTGCGCAACTCGAAAAGGATATCTATATGTTTGCTGGAAAGGAATTTAATATTAATTCCCCAAAGCAACTCGCCGTTGTTTTGTTTGAAGACCTACAGATTCCTACGGAGAATATCAAAAGAACAAAGACAGGAATGTCTACGGCTTCTACGGAACTCCAGAAACTCCAGGAATATCCGATCATCCAAAAAATAGAAAGTTATCGAGAGCTGTTTAAATTAAAGACAACCTATCTTGATTCACTCCCAACGCTTGTGGATGCGCATTCTCGTCTCCATTCAAACTTTCGACAGACAGTGGCCTCTACCGGCAGGCTTTCTTCTTCTGATCCGAATCTTCAAAATATTCCAGCCAGAAATTCATGGGGCGAAAAAGTGCGTGGGGCATTTGAACCAACAAAGGGGTATCTTTTTGTTGGAGTGGATTATTCGCAAATTGAACTTCGCGTGATGGCGCATATGTCAGAAGACGCTTCGCTTGTTGAATCGTACCGAAAAGGGGAGGATGTGCATCGTATTACAGCTGCAGCAGTATTTCAGGTATCACCAGAAGAAGTGACAGATGACATGCGTCGGAAGGCGAAGATATTTAATTTCGGTATTATGTACGGTATGGGTACATTTGGTCTCGCTCAGGCAGCCAAGCTTGATCAAAAAGATGCGGCGAAATTTATCAAAGAATACTTCGAGAAGTTTTCTGGGGTGAAGAAGTTTATGGACGATTTGAAAGAAAGCGCCAGAAAAAATCATTTTGTAGAAACAGAACTTGGGCGCCGACGCTATGTCCCGGAAATTGAAAGTTCAAATATCCAGGTAGCAAGAGCTGCAGAACGCATGGCGATTAATATGCCAATCCAGGGTATGGAGGCTGATATCGTCAAGCTCGGAATGCTTGCCGTAGAAGATTTTATTCAAAAGGAATTTAAGGAAGAGGCTCGAACGGTACTTCAGGTACACGATGAACTTATTTTCGAAGTCAAAGAAGCGGTAGCAGAAGATTTTGGAAACAAGGTGCAAAAAGTAATGGAAAACGTGTATCCTTTGAAAGTGCCACTCACCGTTGAAGTTTCTATCGGAAAAAACTGGGGAGAAATTTAATTAGGCTCGTCGATTATTGATAATCTCGTATTCTAATTCGATTGCCCAATCTCCTATAGCTTTTCTTCCTCCTGCCTGAAGAACAGCAGGGTCAATATTGCAGATTCCTCCAGTAGGAATTTCGTCTTCAAAATTTTGAAAGAGATATCTGTTGCAAGCAGTAAGATTTGAAATAAGGGCATCATGAGCCCGAGTGCGCGCCTGATCAAGAGCTTGTGTTGCTTGGCGATAATCTTCTCCTTCAAGTCTAAAGCGATTCATCTGCATAGATATTTCCATGCGATAAATTCTTTCTACATACTGGAAAATAGACTTTAAGGTTTCATCAATCAGCTTGAGTGCTTTTTCATCGCCATCAATAATCTCGAGGATAGCCATGAGCCGATCTCTTGTGCCTTCAATGCCAGCTTCTTTTCCGTGAGTTTCTATGTAATTAAGCATTCTATCGTCAACAATCTTCGGATCTCGGACATGATGATCAGCATGCTTTATTTCAGGAGTGTTCGAAGGTTCTTCCGAATGTGTTATTTCAGGAAGACTAGAAGGTTTTTCGTCTAGTGAATCTTTTACAGGTTCAGAGGGATTTTCGAAACTCATAGCATCACATTAAAAATAGGTAACTTTAGTATAGATTTTCCTTATAAAATTTGAAAGCCCGCCTCCCTTATGCTATGTAAGGGGGGCGGGCTCATCTGCGTCCGCGGAGGTATTCGAACACCAGGCGCACGGTCCAGTCGTGAATGCTGAGGGGGCTATCGGCGTTTTCCGGTCCGATTCGTTCCGTTGCACCGCGAGTGGCCAAGGCTGTGTTTACGGCCTCAATCTGCTGAGAGATTCTCTGAAGAAGCGGATCGCTTTCCAAGACATCTTCAGGGCTTTGGGCCTCAGTGAGAGAGGCTTGATAGGCTGATTCGCAATACTCAAATGCCAAAGTGAGCACTTGATTAATGAGATTGATTGTCTCATCACGATCCTGGAGTTCCAGGAGCGCGTCGCTAATTTGCGCTTTGGGATTCTTTTCCATCCCAGACTCCCGGTTGTTAAGGGAACATAACTATACTATACTTTCATGAGTTTGTAAAGGGGTGCTGTATACTTGTTTATTAAGATTATGCCGGAATTACCGGAAGTTCAGACTGTCGTAACGCAACTTGGTGAAAAGGTAGTAGGGAAAACTATTGCCAGTTTTTGGAGTGGTTGGAAGAAAAAGGTTCTTGATTCGTATCCTGTTTTTGTAAAAAAAGTGAAGGGAGCGACTATTGTAAAGACGCGACGTTTTGGGAAGCATATTGTTTTAGATTTAGACAATGGTTTTTCAATCGTGATTCATCTCAAGATGACTGGCCATCTCCTTTCTAAGAATAAACAGAACCGGAAAGATCCTATTTTTACACAAGACCCTATAAATGGATTTATTCATCACATTTTTACGTTTTCTGACGGGTCAACACTGGAATTTTCGGATATGAGAAAATTTGGTTGGTTGCGTGCTGTACAAACCAGTGAAGTGGAAGATTTACCAAGTATCTCTTCTTTGGGCGTCGACGCTCTTTCTCACGAGCTTACCGCAAGGCGTTTCCGGGAGCTTATGCTGAAAAAGAAAAAGCAATTCATTGGGACAGTTCTTTTAGATCAGGGTATTATTGCGGGCATTGGGAATATTTATCGCAGTGAAGCTTTGTTTTTGGCGGGAATTTTGCCGA
>JBBTWC010000028.1:0-16679 GCA_038062975.1 Patescibacteria group bacterium
AAATATTCAAGCTTGGAATACCCGGCTACTACGGAACGATCATGGACTCTCGAGCTGCAGATGACGAGAAAGAGACTCTTCAGAAAGAATTTTCGGCACCAGTAGCTCTGGCTGCAGAAGGAGACATCAAAGAAGGAGTTCGCCAGCTTCAAGACGGCACTTTCTACGTTCCAGGACTCCGATCTGATACTAAGTCTTTCAAGAAACAAGAAGACGCAATACGGGCTATTCAGAAAGAACAGTTCGAGGATTCTGATAAGAACTTTCTTGATCTCGGAGAATACGTCCTCCGGAAGCGCGAAGACGGCACTTCCTATCCGCAGCGAAAAGATGTCTTCACGACCTCTCTTCTTACAGCCAAGATGACTGGAGCAAAAAAGAATGATGACTTCGAAGAGTGGACCACGTTAGCCGATCAGCAATACCAGCTGTTACAAAGACTTGTCGAGGATCCAACAGTGGACGAACTCGAACGTGCCGAGTTCCAAAATAAGATGATGACACTTGAGGATGACATGGAGAAATTCCTGGAGTATGGAGGCGCTTTCAAGAAGGGTAAGGGTGCGAAAAAACTCGAGGAGAAATTCCGTTATGATCTGGTAGATCCGGATCTTATTTCGCTCGAAACAGGACTTGCAGGAGTGGGTGATCGAGGAAATCTTGTATCTCCTATACCGATGAGAGTTCGAAAACCAAAGCTCGTGAAAACAAGGAAGGTAAGACGTAAAAGAATAAACCTATGACATGGGAACAACCAGACAAACTTCTCGAAAAGGCACATCGTCAATTTTCTCGGGATATCGAGTATCCAGAGACAGGCTCTGAAGAGCGTCTAGTAATGGTCGATCATTACAATAATGCTCTTTCGGTATACGAATCGAAGGCTATGGAGGGGATCGCCTTTCCGGATCTTATGGTAACGGACGAGAATCTCACCTGCGGAGGCACAGGAACCGATCCTCTTCCTAATGAATTCCTCACATTCTTTCGAGTCCGGCCAGAACTTCCGGCACAGCTACGCGTAGGATCTGCTTATTACCGTGAAGTCTCTGCAGCTGAAGGAGCTCGATTCGTGATGGATCAAGACGCAGCGCAAGTCTTCTGGATCGAAGGCATAAATCTTCGAAGCTACCCAGCGATTTCCGGATCGATCTCTTTTCCATATTTGAAAAAGGCTACACGTATTGAAACCGGAGACGAAACAGCACTCTCGGAAATTCAGAATAAATATTTCATTAGCGATTTCGTTACTGCTCGCCTTTTGATCGATAACGAAGACGACACGCTTTACCAGCAATACAACAATGATGCTATCGATAAGCTCGACGGCATGGTTGGTGTTGTACTCGCAGGATTACCTCAACTTGACTAGATATGAAAACTCTCGCTGTCTCTGGACGAACAAGAAAAATTCCCTGGTTTCTCAACATAGATGAATTCAAGGGATCTGCATCACTCCTCGATGACGTTATTCTTGGTACAAAATTTGCCAAAGAAGCGATCAATCTCATGCAGGTTCAGGATGGCAGATGGAAAACCAGATGGGGCACAGGGTACCTTGGCACTGGGATTCCTGGCGAAAATAATATCGTAGCTGCGTGGCCTTTCAATAGAAGCGACGGGACTCAAGATATCATTGCTATCTGCGACAGCGGAAATTCTTATAAGACTTCGAATCTTGGCGCAACCTGGTCTGCTATCACTGGAGTAACATTCGACGTAACTGCGACGCAGTATTATTTTGAACAAGCTGAAAATCAACTCCTCATCTCTAATGGCGTGGACCGCCTTACGCGTTACAACGGAACGGCGATGATTCGCTATACTCCTATGGCTGCGCCTGCAAGCCTTACCGGTACAAGAAACGTGCTCACAGCCGGAGCTTATAGTCAGTTTTACCAAGTCACTGCTTTAAATGAAGTAGGCGAGACAGTTGGATCAAATGAGTTTACGATCACGACGAACAAGCCTCGGAATCAATGGATCCAGAGCTCCTCGGAGAGGATTGATCTTTCTTGGGCAGCAGTGACCGGAGCTATTCGATATCAAGTCTATTGGAGCGATATTTCTGGAGATGAACTTCTTCTTGCAGAAACTTCAACCACAACTATTTCATTTCAGGATGATGGTAGCTACGTTCAAAACCCATTCTTTAGCGTACCAACCGAAGACTCTACCGGAGCACCTGCTTTTAAGATGGTTTCCTTCAGTGGATCAAGACTATGGGGTATTACGGATGAATATGTTTGGTGGTCCGGAACTGATCCTTATGTCGGATATTTCTCAGATGCCTTTGGTGGTGGATACCAACCGATTAATAAAGGCTCTGGAGAAAAGCTTGTTTGGGTAGGACACTTTCGTTCTGGAAAGGGAGATCCAGTCGCGACGGTAATTACGAAGAATAGTAAGGGATTAGGATCTGTTTGGCAGGTCGCTCTTGAGGCTACGACGATTGCTGATACGACTATAATCGTACCGAACCCTCTCCGGCTTCCGGGCCCGATCGGAACAGCTGCACCATTGGGAGTAGTGAGTGCAAACGATCGCCTTTATATCCCGAACTCGACTGGTATCTTTTCGCTCAATAACCAAGAGCAGGTTACAAACATTCTCGCAACTCCTGAGCTTTCCGCAAACATCCGACCAGATATTCAGGGGCTTCTCGATATCGAGATGCAAGCAGGTATATGGTTTGACTCTAAGGTTATCTTTACAGCATCGGAAGGTGGCGGAGAGAACGACATCATGTTCGGACTCGATACGGAACGTGGCGAGTGGTTCTACAAATGGACTATCGGATTTAAATCCTTTCTGGAAGTTTCAGGTGACCTTGGGAGAAATATGCTCGTTGCAGTACCGAATAGCGGAAACACACTCATTCAAATTTCTCCAAATATTAAAGGCGATCTTGGACAGCCGTTTTACCAGTCTTGGATCTCAGGACTCATTCCGGTAAGCGAAGACATGACAGTTTTCGCGAGACTTAAAGAAACAGAAATTGAGCTTGGACGTCCAGTCGGGACAATCTATTTTGAGACTTTAGGAGTAGATGACAAGAGAGGGTTTTCTTCTCTCGGGACCCGTCTTATTACGGACTCTGTTTCGAATATTGACTTCACTGCAGGCCTTTGGGGAGAGTATATGTTTGGTGATGACGACGATGTTCCACGGACCTTTTCACAAGCCTCGGTAAAGAAGGGGAAGAAGATCCGAAGGAAGATAAATTCTATCCAATTCCACGTATATTCTAGTAGCTCTGATACAGATTTCACGATCCTAAAGCTACAGGCGCGTGGCTTTATCGAGAAGCTTAAGACACCTGCTAGTTTCTTTCGGTAGGAACTTGCTGAAATAGGAATATCATGCTAGAGTAGAGCTAACAGGAACTCTTATATAACACCTGTTGCGTATTGCACCTCTGAGTGCGACATCGCAACAGGTGTTTTTTTATTTTATGCCTCCAGCAAATACAAATAAGTTCGTCAAGGGTGCTCGGAAGTTCACAGTGAACTTGGATGCTTCGGGTATTTCCGATGATAGCGTCGATAACTTTGGACTCACTTCAGCATCTGGACTTGCTACTGATACACCAGCCGTCATTACGATCGATCGAGTTGATAGTAATGGTACGAAAACTCCAGATAAGGAGGAAAGTATTCTCGGTATCGTCTCTGGAACGGATATTATAGATGCTATTCGTGGAATTGAAGGAACAGCTCAAGCTCATGCAGCAGGTGCAGTCGTAGAAGTAAGGCTTCTGGCATATCAATGGAATCGTTTGATTGATGGAATTCTTGTAGGTCATTCTCAGAACGGGAAACATCTGATTGAAGATCTTGATGGTATCAAATATATCGAAGATGCTGGGGGTGACGACGCATACGCAGGAACTCTGGATCCTGCACCTGCTGCATACTACGAAAACATGGAAGTGGATCTTAAGCCATCGACTTCAAACACTGGACCTTGCACGCTAAATGTAAATGGACTTGGAGCTATATCTATAAAGAAAAATGTATCTGAAGATCCTGCAACAGGCGACATTTTAGCGGGCCAGATGGTGAAGCTGAAATACGACGGCACGAATTTCCAGATCATTAGCGCTCTCTCTGCTGCCCTCTCTGGTGGATGGGATGCATATTCAGCTGTTATACCGACACGCGCAAGTGCCGATGATCCAACTTACGTACTCACATTTTCTGGAGTAGATCTTACTTCAATCATGAGCGTCGGTATGAAGGTAAGTTGGGTTCAAAACGGATCTACGCGGTTTGGATTCATAACTGCCCTCGCTTTCTCTACAAACACAACAATGACTGTGTATGGTGGTACGGATTATGACGTAGACGATACTGCTACGTTCGCCATCACAGGCTTTAGATATTCGACAGCCCGTAGTCCACATAACTTCCCTCTCAACCCTGCGAAATGGACCGTGCAAGTGTTAGACGCTACAGAGAGAACTCAATCTTCTCCTGCTCAAAATACTTGGTACAACCCAGGAGGGGCAAACCATCAAATCTCTGTACCGATCGGGGCTTGGGATTTTGGATATTGGGCGACTGGTGGTTCTAGTGACCATACCTCTGTAAATGTTGCACTTTCGAGTTCAGCATCTTCAGTAAGTGATTCAGAGTTGATGCAAGGAAAATATGAAACAAACTCTGCTGGTACCGTGGATTTCTATATTCCATTCTCTCGAAGAAAGCATATTCTAGCCGCAGCTAAAACTACTTACTATCTTATTATCCGAACGACTAATGCTGGCGTTGGGACACTTCGTTTCAATTCTGGTGGTGGTTCTCCGAATAGTTTAATTACTGCTGTTTGCGCCTACCTATAAGTCTATGGAACAAGAGCGTTGTGACAGATGTAAAAAGAAAATTTGTATCTGCAAATAGTGTATGGCTAAAAATTCTCAACACGTCCCTATTGTTTCGATTCCTTATTTCTGGGAGATCTTGAAGTACGCAGGAATTCTTCTCGCGATGTATCTTGCAACTCAGGCGTCACTTTCTGATTTAAAACAAGGCGCAGCTCTTACAAATCAGAAGCTCGATACTGTAGTTGGTCAAGTCGCCAAGTCGAATGAAAATTACGAAAAGATGTCGGACAAGATCGCAGAGCACGACGTAAAGTTTGGGACTCAAGATACTAGGATTGCCAGCCTTGAAAGGAATCGATATAGCTACGTTCCAATGAAAGGAGAAAGCGCAAAGATCACATACAACTACGAACAGAAAAACGAGAAGATAGCTCCAAAGGAAAAGGAAAGTAAAGATGCAAAAGAAGAAACCCCGGAGAATGGGCAAGGCAAGGGCCTACTGGACCAGGGTCGCGATCTCATCCAAGACCTCGCTGGTTTCGGAAGCACGAATTAGTTCATTGAAAAAGGAAACTGCAGATGATCGAGATCTGCACGACAAAAGGATGCTTCGGCATCATCACCGGGAGGAATACTCCTAATCCAAATTGCCAGTTCTGTCATAAGGAGCTTGATGATGGGATACCAAAATATCGAGCCGAGAGTGTGCAAGCGTTGCTTCGCAATCCTCAATCGGGTCAAGGGTCACTGGGAGTGTCCGCACTGTAAGCTTCCAGCACGCTTCAGTCGACGAAGTAGCTAGTTTCCCATTTGGGATCAGAGATCCCTTATAACACCGCGCAATGCGCAAAACTGGGATGAATAAATCATCCCTCTCTCAATGGGCATAAAACTATCGATTTTAAACCTATTGAGAGGCAACGACCTCAGAAATAAATACAAAAACAAAAGGATTCCCCGGTAGCTCAAATCGGCAAGAGCACCGTCCTTGTAAGGCGATCGCTGTAGGTTCGAATCCTACCCGGGGATCTCTCACCGCTCATAGCTACCCTAACGGGGAGAGAGCACTAATCAGTGACTGAGGCGTATAAGGAATGATTCCGCCGCTCTACGAACAGGAGGGAAAGGATACCGAAAGCATCACTATATGCTTGCTACTCTCTTTCTCGTTCTCATTTTCCTTGTTCCTTTCTGTAGTCTTCTCTACCTGGTTACAAGGATAGAGATTGAACCTCGCAACTGGCCTTCTAATCAGTCTCCATTTGAAAAGTAAAATAAATATTATGCTCAAAATTGAAAATCAACTCGACGTAAAAAAGTGGGGAAAGTGGTATCTCGGGAAAGTAAAGACTTCGAAGTTTAAAGATTTCGGATGTCATTTGTTTTGCTGGGCCTATCTGTATTCAGTAAAGCTTGGGCGTCAAGTGCTACCTTCTGAAGTAGACGGTATTTTCGTTCGAGAAGGAGTGTACGAAGGAGACATGATTAATTCCGAAAGAGCGGCTCGAGCTCTCGGGATGCAATGGCTCGGGAAGGAGAAGGATATAAGCAAGCCTCCAAAGTATTTCCCAACAATCAAAGAAGTTGACTTCTCCATTAAGGGAGGTAAGCAGCAGCACTTTGTTATCCGGACGAAGATCGGAGGAAAGAATGTGATCTTGGATCCTTACGGTGGAGTCGAGCGTCCGATCAATTATTACGAGAAAGTGACAAATGCTCCCAACTGGGAGAATGGTCACTTCAGTTACCGCTTAATCAAAATTTAAATAAATATCATGGAACATAGAGCTCTTATTGCAAAGCATGTAAAGTCCTTTGTAAAGACGTACGTCACAGCATTCCTAGCGATCACGCTCTTCGCATACGATCAAGGGACAGATATTTTCACGTTGGTTTTTCTCTTGGCCGGAGCGAAAGTGTCCTTTATCGCTGCTCTCCGGAACGTGTATAAGTTCCTTACGGAAGACGTCTAATTTCTTGACGCTCGGCCAGCAGCATGCTAACTTTCAGATGTGCCTGTGGGGCGGTAGCCCTGTTCAGCTAAGTCTGAAGCTGAAGGCAGGTACCTCGACAGAACCCCTCTTTTAGAGGGGTTTTTTCGTTACTCATTTTTCAGGTTTCCGTTAGCGGTCGAGACTATCTTGTTTCCCTGAAAGTGGTTGATATTCCAGAATGGGATGACACTATAAAAATGCTTTTGACCAGTGCCGACTTGCCGGACGATAACCTTTACTTTTCGTCCTTGGAGAATAGCCACGAGAGCCCAGTATTGGACCCTCATTGCAACTTCCTCTCTTCTCTTTTTCATCTTCTTTCTAACCATTTCCAGACATTCATCGTATTCCTGATGTGTAGTTGCGATTTCAATAATCTTTCGTGCTCGAATAAGTAGATCAAATTTTGTCATCTGCTCATCTTTTGATCGCTCGTTTCCGGAGCTGAATTGCAAATGATGGAAACCTTCGGACGTAAAATGAACGTACTCATTATTGAGAGCCGGGCAGCGAATCCGTCCGATCTTTTTGTAGTAAGCATCGGCGTTCGATTTTGCAGTTTCGTAGTTAGCAATGTTGTGCATACTGTATAGCATGAGCCGGATTTGAGAGAGTGTCAATCGACTCTTGACAGTCGAGCCTATTTGTAGTACACTTACCAGTCAGTGAAAATTTTAAAACCGCTGCCCGAAAGGGTGAATCCGAAAGGGTAAGGCTTAAACAGCGGGGTAAATACCAATGGGTGTATCTGTGCATACAGAAGGGATGCAAAGGTTCTCGATAATCGAGAGCCCTCTGTATCGTTTCGCAGCAACAGGTAACGAATGGTATAATGTGATTGTCGCGAATGGCGCGGCAAGAAACGCCCCGGATTAAGCCCCGGGGTTGTTTTTTATCCGTTGTACAAAGTCGTATGAAAATGAAAGATGCGATCGAAGAGTTCAGCCGATGGAAGAGTAGGGGAGTAAAGAAAGGTACTGTTCTTGGTTATGGTCTAATACTTCGACAGTTCGCGGTGTTTCTCCGGAATAAGGATATTGAAGGCGTAAAGCTCGCAGAAGTACTTGAGTGGTTCGAGCTTCAAGAAGAACTTGGTTGGGATCTCAATTCATTCATACCGCGTGCTACAGCCGTTCGGAAACTTTTTGAGTATCACAACAGAATGGGCCTGCAAGTTATCGATCCTTGGCTCGTTCCGATTCCTCGTAAGGATTATAAGATGCCTCGAATAGCTGACGAGAAGACGTTTCACCAACTGCTCGATTCTATTCCTCAAGATACGAGAGATCCAAGGCACTCGAGAAACTTTGCGCTCATCAGTATGCTCTGGGATACAGGAGCTAGAAATTCTGAGATCTGTTCTATCGATGTTGATGATCTGGATCTCGATCGAATGCACCTTATCATGAAGACAAAGAAGTCACGGGGCATGCGTCCGATCAGAGAATTGTTTTGGACCAAAAGAACGAATGACGCTTTGAAACTTTGGTTAGAGCGCCGGGCTGAGTTACTCAGTAAATTCCATCATTACGATTCAGATGCGCTTTTCGTTGCCCTCTGTAATCAGGCTGCTGGAAATCGTCTCAATATGAAAGGGGTAGGAGAGATGCTCCGGCGTGCATCCGATCGAGCTGGGATCCGATATATGAATGCGCATAGCTTTCGTCATCACATGGGAAGGCAGATCATTCACAAAGGCGGATCAAATTCTGATGTCTCCAATATTCTCGGCCATTCGAGTCTCGCAAGTAGCTTCATTTATACGCAGATGGAAGATGTAGAACTTGAGGAGCGATATCGGATTTTTGCCGAAGATAAGCCAAAAAAGTAAATACTGTTGACAAAGAATAAAAAAAGCGTACTCTATGATTATGCCAAGACCAGGACAACCAATCGATATAAAAGGAGTAAGGCGGATGCAAGAGTATCTCGCTAAGGGTTTAACACAAGCCGAAGTTGCACGTGTCATGAAAAAGAAAAGGCAACAGATCACGCGGTGGATGAAATATATCAATGAAGGCTTAGTTGAGCCATTTGATAATACTGTTGACAGTGGAAAAGAATAGGAGTATAATAGATGCAGGTCCTTAAAAATTTCTAATGTACACTCCTTTTCCTAGCCCGGAAAGTTTCTTGGTTGCGAAATGGAGTGTATACTTTTGACTAGAGTCGCCGGAAAGGTGGCTGTAATCGTCGTAGAGGACCGAGGTACTGCTAAGAAGTATAAGCGTTGCGGAGCTATCAATGCTCCAGAGCATAAGAAGTAGGTTTCATTGTTCACAAGGGGCTTGATAAAAGCCTTCTTTTGATTTATAGTTCTCTTTTATTATTCAAGTCTATTTTTTATGTTTACAAAAAAGAAAACCAAGATTGTAGCTACTATTGGGCCATGTACTGAGTCGGTAGGAATGTTGAAGAAGTTGGTAGAAGCAGGTCTGAATGTAGTGCGTCTCAATATGAGTCACGGTGACCATGCAGAGCATCATATCCGTATTCAAAATGCCCGGAAAGTGGAAAAGGAAATGGGTGTATCGCTTCCTATCCTCCTTGACCTTTCTGGTCCAAAAATTCGTACCGGAGAATATGAGACAGAGCGTATTACTATCCAGAAAGGCAAAACGGTTGTACTGACCAGTCAGAAGATTGTTGGAAATGAAAACCGTTTTTCGGTCAATTATCCAAAGCTCCCTCAAGAAGTAAAGAAGGGTTCTATTATCATGCTTGATGATGGAAAAAAGAAGCTTGAAGTGGTAAAAATTGAAGGGACAGAAATTACCTGTAAAGTTGTAGTGGGCGGAGAACTCAAGCCGCGTCGCGGGGTCAATGTTCCAGGAGCGTATCTTTCCGTAAGTTCCATTACCCCAAAGGATAGAAAAGACATTAAGTTTGCTCTTCAGGAAGGTATCGATATCGTAGCGCTTTCTTTTGTGCGGACAGCGAAAGATGTTCTTGATCTGCGAAAACTCCTCAAGGATGCACCCGAGTACATTCCTATTATTGCTAAAATTGAGACTCAGGAAGCGATGGATAACCTGGATGCAATTCTCGATGCAGCTGATGGAGCTATGGTAGCTCGTGGAGATTTGGCTATCGAAGTGCCTACGGAACTTGTGCCGGTATACCAAAAGATGATTATCAATAAGTGTAATGCTCTAGGGAAGCCGGTTATTACGGCTACCCAGATGTTGGAATCCATGATTCATAGTCCGGTTCCGACGAGAGCTGAAGTATCTGATATTGCGAATGCTATCTATGACGGAACAGACGCGGTAATGCTTTCTGAGGAAAGTACTCTTGGTGAATATCCGATAGAAGCGGTACAGGTTATGACCCGAGTGGCAGAGGCGAATGAAATTCCGGAAGTTCTTGATTATTCTCCTATGACGGTGAGTGACTCTATTAGTCGGAGTGTTTACAAAACTGCGAATAATATTCGAGCCAAGTATATCGTAGCCCTTACGGAAACCGGTAAATGTGCTCGCCTGGTAGAGCGTTTCAATCCGAATGTGCCCATTATCGCACTCACTCCACACCACAAGACTGTACAGAATTTAGGCCTGACTTCAAATGTCATTCCGTATCAGATCCCTCAACTTGGAAGCTTTGATGAGGTTTTCCAATTTGTGCCTGAATATTTGCTTAAGAAGAAACTGGTAAAAAAGGGTGATAAACTAGTAGTAACCGCTGGAGTGCCTTTCGCGGTAGCTGGTAGTACAAACATCTGTCTTGTTATTACGGTTTAAAAAAGTCCAGAGAAGTGTCTTTGGAAGAAGTGAATATGACCGAGGAAGCGTTTCAAAAAGAAACAGCGATGTGTCGGGAACTTTATCAGAAAAATAAGGGTGGTTGTGCGTGGGGAAAGTGTAAAACCTGCGGAGTGATTCCGCTTTTGTATAAGCTTCACAAAGGAGTTTTTGTCGAGAAAGAAGAAGAAATTAAAGCACTCAAGAAAGAGGTCTTTGGAGATGATAAGTATCTGTAATTATGGATAAGATTACGTTTTACGAAGGTATCTATGCTCCTCTTTCAAATTTTTCTGCCCACAGAGTAGTATTTGAAGGGGTGGACTATATGACAGCCGAACATGCATATCAGACCGCAAAGTTTTCTGATTCTGCTGTACGAGAAAAGATTAAGAACGCCCCCAGCGCCTTTTTGGCTCGTGAATATGGTCAAGTAGAGAATGGTCGGACGGGGAATTTTGATAAAGTAGCGGTTATGAAAGAGATTATGCGTGCCAAGCTTTCTCAACATGAAGATGTTCAATCGATTCTTCTTTCAACTGGTACAGCGATAATCGATAAAAATCATCCAGAAGACTCTTTTTGGGGATCAGGAGCAGATGGTGCAGGTCAGAATGTCATGGGAAAAATCTGGATGGAGTTGAGAGATGAAATACAGTAAGAATATGACAGAGCCACTTCAAAACCTATTGAACTTTTCAAAGATGCTTCATGATTTTCGTTTGGTGGAGCGTATGTACTACGCCAACGGAACCGAGCGGAGAGAGAATGATACAGAGCATTCCTTTAATCTTGCTCTTTTGGCTTGGTATATCGCTGACTCTCAAAAACTGGATCTCAATAAAGATCTGCTCCTTCGGTATGCTTTGATTCATGATATTCCCGAGGTGCACGCTGGCGATACGTATATCTATACAAAGGATGCAGAATACCTTGCAAGTAAAAACGATCGTGAAGCCAGTGCTCGAGAGAAATTGTACAGTGACTTCTCGGAATTTCCTGATTTTCAGGCATTTTTGGAGCAGTATTTGAAGCAGGAGGATGCCGAGAGTCGGTTTGTGTATACTTTGGACAAGCTCCTTCCTATTATTGATATTTTTCTTGACAAAGGGCGATCTTGGCAGGAACATAAGGTTAGTCTGCAGATGCTCATTGATGCCAAGACTCCCAAGATGAAAGTTTCAGCGGATATCGAGAAATACTACAACGAGTTTCTGATTATCCTCAAAGAGAACAAAGAAGAGATTTTTCCACACGATAAGTAATATTTATTTTTATGCTTACAAACGTCAATATTCTTCCGGTAGTTGTGGCTGCATTACTCCATATGATTATAGGATCACTGTGGTATTCTCAGCGTTTTTTTGGAAAGCCGTGGATGAAGCTTATGGGTATTAAGTGTGATACCGAGGAGGATATGGCGGTTTTGAAAAAAGAGAGTAAGGGTATGGGAAAGATGTACGCTCTTGCTTTTGTGGGATCGCTTCTTATGGCCTATACGCTCTCCTCGCTTATTTCGCTTACTCGCATGCGGACGATTGTGGAGATTATGGAATTGGCTTTCTGGTGCTGGCTTGGATTCGTTGCAGTGACGACTTTTGCAAATAAGCTTTTTACAAAGAAACCTTTGAAACTTTGGGCCATTGATTACGGGTATCCTCTTGTATCCCTTATCTTGATGGCTATTCTCTTTACTTTTTGGCGTTAACATTATGCCCGAATACAACAAATTAGTAAGGGACAAGTTGATTGATATTATTACTGAAAAGGGAGAGCGAGCCATTTATCATACAGCCGAAGATCCTGAGTTTAAGGAAAAGCTCCGAGAAAAGCTTCGTGAAGAAGTGGAAGAATTTTTGGAGGCAGAGAGCATGGAAGAGATGGCTGATATTCTCGAAGTGCTTCATACGTGGCATATGCTCTTGAATTGGACTCGTGAAGACGTAGAAGCGGTTCAGAAAGCGAAGCGTGATGAACGTGGTGGATTTGCAGGACGTACTATTTTGGAAAGAACGGACATCTAGACTATGACAAAACAGCTCACGCTTTGTCTTGCGGTGGAGGGTGACAAGATTCTTCTGGGAATGAAGAAGCGTGGCTTTGGCGCTGGTCGCTACAATGGCTTTGGTGGAAAGCTACAAGAAGGTGAAAGTATTGAAGACGCTGCCCGACGTGAAATGGAAGAAGAGTGCGGTGTGAAGGTGACAGAGATGGAAGAAGTGGGTGTGCATATGTTTGAATTTTCAAGTGATCCTGGAAATTTTCTTGAAGTACATGTCTTTCGTGTCGACGCTTTCGAAGGGAGTCCTGAAGAATCTGAAGAAATGAAGCCCCAGTGGTTTGATATCGACAAGATTCCTTATGATACTATGTGGCCGGATGATCGTTATTGGATCCCGCTTTTTCTCGAAGGTAAGAAGTTTAAAGCCCAATTTCTCTTTGGAGAAGGTGATGGTGTCTTGAAGCAGGACATTCAGGTGGTAGAGAAACTCTAAGAACAGGGCCTGTAGTAAAGTGGTATTACAGGGCATTCGCATTGCTCAGTCGCGAGTTCGATTCTCGCTAGGTCCACAGAGAAAAACTTGATATTTTTATCAAAAAATGCTGTAATAGAGCCAAGGAGGGCCAGTAATCACGCTGGCTTTTTTCGTACCTTTGAAACCAAAGATCCGCTTGGGAGGCGGTAAGATCATGACTCAAGATCGTAATTTTAATCGCCTGCTTCAGGCTCGCTGGGACCAGAACAAGTTTTTGTGCGTGGGTCTCGACACCGATCTGGGCGAGATCGCCCGGATGAAGATTCCTGGGATGCCGAGCGATGATGTTCTGGCGCAGATGAGCTACTTCAACCAGCACGCTGTTATGGCGACGTCTCGCGCGGCTGCGGCCTACAAGCTCAACTTCGCTTTCTACCTCGGCGAATGGCCCGACGGACTCCAAGCTCTGTACGAAACGGTGCGTTTCATTCAGAAGCATGCTCCCGAGGTGCCTATTATCCTCGATACGAAGTGGAACGACATCGGCAACACCAACAAGGGCTACGTCAAGTACGCTTTCGACATCCTCGGCGTCGACGCCCTGACGTTGAACGCCTACATGGGCGAGGAATCCCTGCTTCCTTTCCTCCGGTATCCGGATAAGGGGTTCTTCATCCTCTGCAAGACTTCCAACCCCGGTTCGGCCGAGTTTCAGGATCTCGAGCTCAAAGACGGCACGACGCTGTACCAACGGGTCGCCAAGAACGTTTCGGCTGTCTGGGAAAATCAAGAGCTTGGGAATCTTGGCCTCGTTGTGGGTGCCACGTACCCCGAAGAGCTCAAGATCGTGAGAAGGATTGCTCCCGGCTTGCCCATCTTGCTTCCCGGTGTCGGGTCTCAGGCAGGTGATCTGGCCCAAGCTGTCCGGAACGGGCAGAATAAGCGGGGTAGTGGCTTCTTGGTCAACTCCTCTCGAGGAATCCTCTACCCGAAGGTTCCCGAAGGCCGTTCGATCGAGCAGTCCGTAGGGTTCGCTGCTGATGATCTCAGCAGGCAGATCTCGAAAAGCTTCCGAGCCTAGGAGTCAACAAGAGCTCCTTGGTACTCATACTGGACCTCTGTCGCTATCACGCGGCCGAGGTCCTCTTCTTTTTCTTTCTCTACATTGTTTGATACGATTTATATATGGTGCTTGAAGATGTTGAAAAATTTGATTACGATCTTCCAGAAGAGTTGATTCGTAAAAAGGGGATAGAGCCTCGCGATAGCGCAAGGCTTTTTGTCTATGATACGAAAACCGATACCATTACTTTTGATACTTTTCGTAATCTCGCAAAATACCTGCCCAAAGAATCTCTTCTCGTGCTCAATGAAACCAAGGTACTTCCAGCAAGACTGTGGTTGAAAAAAGAAACGGGCGGAAAAATTGAGGTCTTTGTTCTAACGAATCAGTTGGAAGACGGAGAGAATATTCCAGTTTTAGTTGATCGTAAAACGCTTCCAGGGCAGAAGCTTTTCTTTCCAAACGGAGATTTCTTCGATGTTGTTTCTCAGGATGAAAATGTCTTCTTTGTAAAAGTGCAAAGCAAGGAGAATCTTTCACTCTTTGAATTACTAGAACAATACGGTACTACTCCGCTCCCACATTACCTTGAAGGTGAAGAAACTCCTGAAAGTGAACTCCGAAAGCGCTACCAGACTGTTTTTGCGAAAGAAGGAACATCGGTGGCTGCTCCTACGGCTTCACTTCATTTTACGGAGCCAGTGTTTGTCTTGCTTCGGGAAAAGGGTATTGAGACAGCGTCACTTACCTTAAATGTTGGTTTAGGGACATTTGCTCCACTTCAAGAAAAGAATTTTACAACAGGGAAGTTACACAAAGAACAGGTAATCGTATCGGAAGAAACAGTAGCAAAAATACAATTAGCGAAGAGTAAAAACCGTAGTATTGTAGCCGTGGGAACTACGGTTACTCGCACCCTTGAGAGCTTGGCTCAGAAAGGTGCTTTACAGGCCTTTACTGGAACAACTGATATTTTTCTTTTTCCACCGTATCAATTCCAAGTGGTCGACTGTTTGATTACAAATTTCCATCTCCCAAAAAGTTCGCTCATGCTTTTAGTCGAAGCCTTTTTACAGGATAAAGGCGCAAAACAGGACATTGTATCCCTCTATGAACGAGCGAAAACAGAAGGATTTTCATTCTATTCCTTTGGTGACAGTATGCTCATTCTCTAATCAAAAGAGGGGCGTGGAGGCTTGCCAAAAGCATATTTTTTGGTTATACTTCGGATTATAAGAAAATGACTTGTTTGAAAGCATATGAAAGTGATCCTTTTGAAAGATGTGGCCAATTTGGGAAAGGCCGGAGAAATCAAAGATGTCCGTACTGGTTATGGCCTCAATTTTTTGTTGCCTGAGGCTTTGGCAGAGCTTGCAACGCCATCAGCTATCAAGCAATCAGAAAAGGTTATCAAGGCTCGTGCCAAAGAAGAAGAGGAAGTAAAAGCTTCTCTTTTGCAGGCTGCAGCTGAGATTGATAAGAAGGAAATAGTCATCAAGCACAAAGCCAAGGATGGAAAGTTGTTTGGTTCAGTTGGGAAGACCGAAATCAAGAAAGCTTTGACTGAGATGAATATTTTGGTAAATGATAAGACGCTTCAGATTGCCAAGCCAATTAAGGAAATTGGAAGTTTTGTGGTATCAGTAGATTTTGGTCAGGGAGTGAAAGCAGAATTTACAGTTACTGTTCAGCCAGAGTAGTCACAAGACGTTGTTGTTACTTCACAAAGCCGACTGCCCTTCTCAAGCAGCGGCTTTTTCTCTATAAAGAAATAAAATCATTTTTTTATGACAAAGAAAAAGGTATCAAAAAGAAATCATCCGAAGGTTATCTTCGTAGTCGGTGGAGTTATTAGTGGAGTTGGAAAAGGTGTTGCGGTATCCTCGATTGGAAAAATACTTCAATCGCGTGGTTTTCAGGTCACTGCTTTTAAAATTGATCCGTACATCAATGTCGATGCCGGAACCATGAATCCGACAGAGCATGGAGAGGTTTTTGTGTTGAAAGATGGATACGAGACAGACCAAGATATGGGGAACTACGAGCGGTTCTTCAATGTAGAACTCGATCGAGACAACTACATGACTACGGGATCGGTGTACAAGAGCGTCATCGAGAAAGAGAGGAATCTGGAGTATGAAGGAAAATGCGTTGAGGTAGTGCCTCATTTTCCACTCGAGGTTATTGCACGTATTAAAAAAGCGATTAAGAAAAATAAAGCCGAGATAGCGATTGTAGAAATTGGCGGTACCGTCGGAGAGTATCAAAACGTACTCTTTCTGGAGGCGGTCCGTATGATGAAGATCGAAAACCCGGAGGATGTTATTACTGCGATTGTAAGCTATGTCCCAACGCCATCGAAGATCGGTGAAATGAAGACGAAGCCAACGCAGTATGCTGTCCGTACATTAAATGGTGCTGGTATTCAACCAGATATTATTATTGCTCGTGCTGATCGTCCGCTGGATGAAAAGCGTCGCGAGAAGATTGCGACCTTTTGTAGTGTGCGCAAAGAAGATGTAATTAGCGCTCCAGATGTGGAGAGTATTTACGATGTTCCTCTGAATTTTGAAAAAG
>JBBTWC010000028.1:16779-32790 GCA_038062975.1 Patescibacteria group bacterium
ATTAGCGCTCCAGATGTGGAGAGTATTTACGATGTTCCTCTGAATTTTGAAAAAGATCATCTCAGCGATTTGATTCTCAAGAAGCTTGGTCTTCGTCCACGAAAACAGGGCCTTGGTGAGTGGGAAAAGCGTGTAAAACGCATCAAAACAGCCACAGAAGAGCTTTCTATTGGAGTGGTAGGGAAATACTTTAAGACAGGGGATTATGTCCTGAGCGACGTCTATATAAGCGTTATTGAGGCTCTCAAGCACGCTGGATGTGAGGTGGGTCGCAAGGTGAAACTCGATTGGATTGATAGTGCGAGGTATGAAGAAGATCCGAAGAATCTCAAAGAACTTTCTTCGTATGATGGTATTTTGATTCCGGGTGGATTTGGATCGCGAGGTATCGAAGGAAAAATAGCAGCCATTCAGTATTGTCGAAAAAACAAGATTCCGTATTTCGGACTTTGTTACGGTATGCAGTTAGCAGTGATTGAATTTGCCAGAAATGTTGTTGGCTTGAAAAACGCGCATACGACAGAAGTAGATGAAAAGACTGAAAATCCGGTAGTGGATATTATGTCAGAGCAAAAAGAAAATCTCAGGAAGAAAAATTACGGAGCCACTATGCGCCTTGGAAAGTATGAAGCCAAGATTCTTCCGAAAACACTCGCTCGAAAAGCCTATGGTGTAGACAGTGTCCTTGAAAGGCATCGTCATCGGTACGAAGTGAATCCAGAGTATGTCGAACGGCTCAAAAAAGCAGGGTTGGTATTTTCTGCTGTTTCTCCAAATGGAGTGCTCATGGAAATAGCAGAACTTCCTCAGTCACAGCATCCATTTTTTCTCGCAACCCAATTTCATCCAGAATTTCAATCGTCTCTCATAGCCCCGCATCCACTTTTCGTAGCCTTTTTGAAGGCGTCTAAAGCAAGGCGTGAAAAGAAGTAAGCTTTCTCTTGAGGTAACAAAAAACTCCCGAAAACATCGGGAGTTTTTTTATACAGAAGGAGATTTACTTCTCTTCTTTTGGAATCACGTGTACGAATGTGCGCTGTACGAGTTTTCCGGTAAAGTCACGGACCTTTCGTTTCTGGAATTGCACAATTCCTGAGATCAGTGAGAAGAGGGTATCGTCTTCACCACGCTTGACGTTCATTCCAGGATGAAATTTTGTACCACGCTGACGAATAATGATGTTGCTCACGTTGGTTACCTGTCCACCAAAGATTTTCACTCCAAGACGCTTGGAAATGGAATCTCGGCCGAGTTGGGTAGAGCCACCGGCTTTTCTGTGTGCCATAGCCTAAACTGGTTAATTTGGTATACTGGAGAGTATAGCACGATTTTTTGTTTTGTCAATGTATCTTGCTCACCTATTAAAATCACCTGTGGAGATGGTTCGGCGGCATCAGGATCGAATCCTGCTCTTTCTTGCCCTGATCCTTATTGGGGTGCTTTCCTTTGAGGCTGGACTGCTCTATTCGCGCTTTAACCAGGAGGAAAAACCGCTTATTATTTCTCTCCCGGCTGTAACCCAAGATACCGGAATAGTGTCGGAAAACCAAGCACAAAAGCCTGTTTTGAGTGGGGTAGAGTCTACTGCGAGCCAATCGAATAAGCAATGTGTTTTTGTGGGAAGTAAGAATTCGAATAAATATCACTTGCCATCGTGTGCCCCAGCCAAGCGTATTAAACCAGAGAATCTTGTCTGTTTTGCATCAACGGAAGATGCTGAAAAACGAGGATATATCGCAGGTTGTCTCAAATAACAGATACGAATAGAAATAAATGTATGCATCAAGAGAGTTTAAGTAGAACAAAGATTCGCCTGGTGAGTTTGGTATCAGTTATTGCTGGATTTTTGTACGCGTTCCTCATTTATATTCTCTCAAATTATTTTGCGGAGGTTATTGGGGAGAAAAACGTCGGTATCATGTATTTCCTTGGGTATGGCGGACTTCTGATCTCATTGTTTTACCTCCAGCCACTTGTTCGAAGAATTGGAAAGGCTCGAGCCCTCTACCTTTCTTTGGGACTCACTATCCTCGCTTGTGCGTTTTTAACAAGGATTGACCAGTCGTTTTTGGCACTTGCGCTTTTACTTGCCTTTATTGTGGCGAGTAGCACTGCTTGGGTTCTTTTGGATATCCTTTTGGAGAGCTTCTCGCAGGATCAAATGTCAGGGAGGATTCGTGGGCTCTACCTTACACTGGTCAACCTTTCCCTTATTCCGGCGCCATTCCTTTCGGCAGCTACCTTGGAGAAGTTTGGCTACAACGGAGTCTTTTTTGTTCTCCTTTTGGGGTATATCGCTATTTTTCTTCTTTCACTGTTTGCTTTTCGGAATGATAATGCGGTAGCGCTCCAGAGGATTCTGATCCGAGAGACAATACGCAAGATGATTTCCGAGGCGAATCTTTTTCGGATTTATTTCATCTCATTTGCGATGGATTTCTTTTACGCCATCATGATCGTGTATACGCCACTTCACCTGCTTTCTCTTGGATTTAGCTGGTACGATATTGGAATTGCTTTTACGGTTATGCTGCTCCCTTTTGTTTTACTGCAGTACCCTCTGGGTATGTTGGCAGATACGAAGATGGGGGAGAAAGAGTTAATTATTGGGTGTTTAAGTATCGCGGTTTTGGCTACGCTTGCGGTAGGGCTTTTTCATGGAAATAGTCTTGTTGTATGGAGTTCGCTTCTCTTTTTGACACGAGTAGGTATCGCCGGCATAGAAGTGCTTCGTGATTCGTATTTTTACAAACAAATCGACGGAAACGATCTAGATGTTATTGCTTTTTTTAGGACTTCCCTTCCTTTGGCGAACATTTTTGGGGCGCTTTCTTCGGCTATTCTCTTATTCTTCTTTTCGCTTCAGGCCACCTTCTTTTTGGTTGTTTTCGTTCTTTTAGCAGCCATCATAGTCTCTCTTTTTCTTGATGATACAAAGGGTGAGAGCGAACGTCTTGATATTGGGACAAAAGGAGCCTAAATTCTTTCAAAAAAGGAGAAAAAATGCTATTCTCAAGAGGAAATGGGTCCCATTTTCTCTTTTGTTATGGCTTATCATATCCGTCTGTCCCAATTTGAAGGACCTCTCGATCTCCTCCTTTCGCTCATTGAGAAAGAAAAGCTCGATATTACCAAGGTAAGCTTGGCTACTGTTGCTGATCAGTACTTGGAATATATCAAGAATGAAGAAGCGATCTCTTTGGAAAACCTCTCCTCATTTCTTTCTGTGGCAACGCGCCTGATTCTTATCAAGTCCCGAGCCCTTTTGCCTATTCTTGAGTGGAGTGAAGAGGAAGAAGAGTCTATTGAGGATTTGGAAAACCAACTGCGGATATACAAGTACTTTCGAGAAGCATCTCAAAAGCTTGGCGCTCTTTTTGCAAAAAATACTCAGGTAGCTGGAAGAGAAAGTTATTTGGGTATGCAAGCGGTGTATTATCCACCCAAAGATATCTCTGCAGAAACGCTGCGTCAGTGTTATCTGGATATTTTGGGTGATATTCCGATTATTCAAGAGCTTCCTGAAAAAGAACTTCATTCGATTATTACTCTCGAGGAAAAAATGCGTCAGTTTCAGGAAACGCTTTCCGAAAGAGTTGAACATTCTTTTTTCGAAATGACAAAAAATGTTGGGGATCGAGTAGAAATCATTGTTTCATTTCTGGCGGTACTCGAACTTGTAAAACAAAGGTATATCTTTGTTGAGCAACAGAAATTTTTTAGTGACATTCACATAACGCGTCTTACTTAAAATACTATGTCTTCATCTCCTTCTCTTCTTTCAGCCCTTGAGTCGCTCCTGTTTCTTTCAGGTGAACCTATGAGTGTTCTTTCTCTTTCGAAGATACTGAAAAAGAGCGAAGATGAAACGCGTGAAGCACTTGAAAGGCTTGCGAAAAAATACACCGAAGATACTGAAAGCGGAATCATGCTCATCTTTCATGACAAAAGCGTTCGTCTGACAACGAAGCCAGAGAATAGTGAAGTGATAGAGACCCTTACGAAGAGCACGCTTCAGGAATCTTTGAGTCGAGCTGCTCTTGAGGTGCTGACAATTATCGCGTATCGCTCTCCAATTACTCGTTCGGAAATTGAATCAATCCGCGGGGTTAATTGTAGTTTTACACTTCGAAATCTCTTACTCCGAGGTCTTATTGAACGTTCGGGTAACCCGAGTGATGCGCGAGGCTATATTTATAGTCCGTCCTTTCGTCTCTTGGAAACACTTGGTCTTGAAAGCGTGGCGAAACTTCCTGATTATGAGACACTGTCACAAGACGAGCGTTTGCAGGTGCTCCTCGGAGAAGAAGAAAAAGAAAATCAGGCAACAAAAACAAATCATTCACCGGAACAATTGTAGAACGTTATGCGCAGAATACTCGTATTGCTTGTCCTTGTCGGTTTTGGCTATTGGTTGATCTCCAACAAAGAAGATGTTCAGGCTCTGGTAACCGGAAAGAGTCGTTTTTCTGTTGAGAAACCAGTGACAGAGAGAGAGCCTTTTATTGCTGAAAGTCGAGAATTAGCAGCTGGATTTCAACCAATTCTTCGTCCAGCCGCGCCAAGTTTTTATGTACCGACAGCTCATGCTTCTATTATTTTGGATGCGGATTCTGGAGATGTTCTCTATGAGCAAAATGCTCACGAGAAAAGACAGATTGCTTCCCTCACAAAACTTTTTACCGCTACTATCGCCGTTGAACGAATAAAGAATCTTGATGAGCTCGTAACGATTGATGAAGAATCGGTCTATGTACCAGGAACCAGAATCGGTTGTCCGCGTTCTGGATTTTGCAATGGAGAGCGCTTGAAAGAGGGTGAGCAAGTTCGTGCACGCGATCTTTTGAAAGCAGCGCTTATGAATAGCGCCAATGATGCTGCGACGGCTTTGGGAAAGCATATGGGCGGTACCCAAGAAGGGTTTGCTGATATTATGAATGCGCGAGCCAAAGAACTCGGATTGGAAAATTCTCATTTTTGTACGCCATCTGGACTAGAACCAGACGGACGAGAGGCAGAATGCTATTCATCAGCGTATGATGTTGCCAAGATTACTTCAGAGGCGTTGAAGCATAAAGAACTCTGGGATATTATGCGTATAGAAAAAGAAATTATTTATTCCGCAGATGGGAAATACGCACATGAAATTTTTAATACCGATCAGCTCTTAGGACAGCTTCCGAATTTGATCGGTACCAAGACCGGGTTTACTCCTATGGCTGGATACTCGCTTCTGGCGGTTGCTTCGGATCAACAACGGAATCATCAGGTGGTAGCGGTTGTACTCGACGATCAGTATCGATGGGATAGTATTCGTTCGATGTTTGATTGGAGCTTTCAGTCGTACGATTGGCAATAATTACTTCTTACAAAAAAGTATGGGCACAGAAATACAAATTGCACAGATTCAAAATATTCCATTGGTTATCAATATATTGAAGGTGCTCGCTACCGGACTCCTTTCTTTTGTTTTAGCATTTCTTCTGACGCCTTTGTGGACGCATATTTTGTATAAGTATAAGTTGGGTATCAAGATCAAAGAAACATCGGTTGATGGAGATAAGTTGACGGTTGTAAGCAAACTCCACGCAGGAAAATCCGGTACCCCAACGATGGGAGGAGTTATTATCTGGGCAACGATTCTTATTCTGGTGCTTGCCTCGCACTATCTTTTCCCTCTCATCGCGACCTGGACGGACACGAATTTCATTGCTCGTCTGGACTTCTTTAAGCGCTCCCAGGTATGGCTTCCGCTCTTTGTTTTGATTACCGCTGGTATCCTTGGGCTCTTTGATGACTATATGAGTGTGAGGGGAAAAGGGGGTAACAAGGGTGGCGGTATGCGCTTTGCTCTTCGTTTCTGGTGGTTGTTTGCAATCGCTGGAGCCGGTGCCTGGTGGTTTTACAGTAAGCTTGGTTGGGATCAAATTCATGTTCCAGCTTTGGGTGATTTCTCTATCGGCTGGTGGTATATTCCCTTGTTTATTTTTGTTATTTTGTTTACCGCGATTTCTTCAAATGAAACAGACGGTTTGGATGGCTTAAACGGAGGTGTTCTCTTGATTGCTTTTAGCTCCTTTGTGCTCATTGCCTTTATGCAAAACAAGATGGATTTAGCTGCCTTTTGTGCGGCTGTCTCAGGAGCTTTGATGGCATTTCTTTGGTTTAATATTCATCCCGCTCGTTTCTTTATGGGTGATACGGGAGCTATTTCACTCGGAACAACACTTGGGGTGGTAGCTATGCTCACTAATTCGGCGCTCGTTTTGTTTATTATTGTGTTTATCTACTCACTTGAATCTGGAAGTGCCGCTATTCAGCTTTTTTCAAAGCGCTTTTTCAAGAGAAAGGTTTTCCTTGCTGCGCCACTCCATCATCATTTTGAAGCAAAGGGCTGGCCAGAACCAAAGATTGTCATGCGTGCTTGGATTTTTACTTGGATTACTGCTCTTCTCGGATTGATGATCGGTATCCTTGGAATGGGAAAATAGTATTGAATCATATATTTAAAAAGAACCAGGCGTATGACTCTCCGTAGTATTCAGTCACTTGATTTTTCGAATAAAAAGGTCTGTGTTCGGGTAGATTTTAATATAGAGCTTACTGATATTGGAAAGGTAGAGGAGCATTTCCGTATTGATATTGTCAAAGAGACGCTCGCGCATATCGCTTCCTTTCCTGGTGTAAAGATTGCTTTGTTGGCTCATTACGGACGTCCAGAAGGAAAGAAAGACGAACAGTATTCTCTCGTTAAGCTTGTTCCTTTTGTAGAAACCGCCATTCAGAAGAAAGTTATTTTTGTACCTGATTGTATTGGCGAAGCAGTAGAGCAAGCTCTTGCTACTCTTTCGGAAGGAAGTATTCTTCTTTTAGAGAACACGCGTTTCTATCCTGGTGAGGAATCTAATGATCCGGAATTTGCTTCCGCTCTCGCGAAGCCTTTTGATCTCTATATAAATGAAGCCTTCAGCGTATGTCATCGTGACCATGCTTCTATTACGGGAATCCCAAAGCTTTTGCCATCTGCCGCCGGTTTCCGACTGGAGAAAGAGATCGCTGAACTTGATCGTGTGCGCCTCAAACCAGAGCATCCTGCGGTTGCGATCATTGGTGGAGCAAAAATTGAAACAAAACTTCCGCTCATCCGAGCTTTTGAGCCAACCTATGACTGCGTTCTCGTTGGTGGGAAGATCGCGAACGAAGCGCTTGATCAAAAAATCGAATTTTCTGACAAAGTACTCCTCCCAACTGACTTTGGATCAGCAGATCGTTTCGACATTGGGCCAAATACGATTGCGTATTACACGCAGATTCTCAAAATGGCCAAGACGATTGTTTGGAATGGTCCTATGGGGAAGTTTGAAGAAAAGCCATATCATATTGGTACGGAGTGTATTTTGAATGCCATCTTGGAAACAGAGGCGCATATTGTTATCGGGGGTGGTGAATCCTTGGCGGTCGTAGAAAAAGCGAACGTTATGAGCAAGATAGATTTTGTTTCTTCTGGTGGTGGCGCCATGCTCGAGTATCTTTCTGGGAAAAGCCTTCCCGGATTAGAGGCTCTTTCTCAGTAATGATATACTGAGATTTAAGAAAAGATGTTAAAAAAACTGTATGTCCAAAATAGTATCAGTTATTGGAAGAGAAATACTTGATTCACGTGGAAATCCTACTGTTGAAGTGGTAGTTGTGCTTGAGGATGGAGCC
Source organism: Patescibacteria group bacterium (assembly GCA_038062975.1). Taxonomy (GTDB): domain Bacteria; phylum Patescibacteriota; class Minisyncoccia; order Moranbacterales; family UBA1568; genus UBA1568. The sequence goes on from JBBTWC010000028.1 coordinate 24,487, forward strand.
CGAGCTGTGGCAGGTGTTCCTTCAGGAGCTTCTACTGGAGCCTATGAGGCTGTAGAACTGAGGGATAATGATACTGCTCGTTACGGTGGACTTGGTGTTTTACAAGCAGTCGAGAATATCAATACAGAGATTGCCAAAGCTGTTATTGGCATGGAAGCAAGTGATCAGAGCGCTTTAGATCAGGCTCTTATTACACTTGATGGTACTCCAAACAAAGCGCGTCTCGGGGCTAATGCAATTCTTGGAGTTTCTTTGGCTGTGGCGAGAGCCGCTTCTGTTTCTGCGCAGATCCCTCTGTATGTTCATATAGAAAAACTCTACGGCCCATCAAAGAGCAAGGCTTCTTTTCCGATACCGATGTTCAATATTTTAAACGGAGGAAAGCATAGTGATTCCGGGTTGTCTGCTCAAGAGTTTAAGATTATTCCAAAAGGTATTTCTTCCTATGCCGAGCAACTCCGTGCTGGAAGTGAAATTTTTCATAGTCTCAAAAAAATCTTGGAACAAGAAAATTTTGCTGTGGGTGTAGGGGATGAAGGAGGATTTGCTCCGCACCTGGAAAGCCATAAGCAGGCTCTGGAAGTTATCAATCAGGCGATTACGGAGGCTGGATACAAAGCCAAGGAGCAAGTTTTTATTGGCCTTGATGTTGCGGCGAATTCTTTTTATGACGGAGAGGAAGATCAGTATATCTTGAAACCAGAAAACGTTTCTTTGACCAAGGAAAGTCTCACGAATGTCTACCGTGAATGGATTCAGCAAAATGGAGTGGTTTCTATTGAAGATCCTTTGAACGAAAATGATTGGTCAGGCTGGGCTGCTGCCAAAGAGAAGCTTGAGAAAGAACCAACTGCGTGGAATGAGCCTCTCATGCTTATCGGAGATGATCTGATCGTCACGAACGTTGAGAGACTGAAGCAGGCGATTGAAGCCTCTGCTTGTAATGCTGTACTCATAAAACTTAATCAGATTGGTACGGTTTCCGAAACGATTGCCTGTATGCAACTCGCTGAAAAGGAAGGTCTCCGCCGTGTGATTTCACATCGTTCTGGTGAAACCACTGATGACTTTATTGCCGACTTTGCTGTTGGAACACGCGCAGAGTTTATCAAGACTGGTTCTCTGTCCCGTGGAGAAAGAATTACCAAATACAACCGTTTGCTTCAGATCTGGAACGAAAAGCAATAGAAAACTTTTCCTCGAAAAAAGAAAAATACAATATGTTTGGAAAAAAACAATACGATGTTATTTGTGTCGGTTCTGCTTCGCAGGATATCTTTTTTCCGACCGATGAAGGCGTTATTATTGCCACGCCAGAAGACGTTACCTCAAAAGAAAAGCTCGCGTTTGAGCTTGGAGGGAAAGTGCTGGTAGCGGATAGATATGAATCTGTGGGCGGTGTAGCAGCCAATGTATCACAAGGACTCTCTCTTCTTGGTCATAAGGTTGCTTGTATGAGCTGTGTGGGTGGAGACGAGCTTGGAAAGTGGGTTATCAAAGAAATAAAAGAGCGTGGCGTAGATACAACACTTATAAAAAAAGAAGCCGAAGCCAAAACTGACCTTTCGGCTATTGTGGTCATGACGCAAAATGGAGAACGAACTATTTTTCATAATCGAGATGCAAATGAACTCCTTAAGGTAGCTCCGGAAGACCTTCAGAAAACAGAGTGGATCTTTGTAAGCGCTTTAAATGGAGATTGGAAAGGAAATCTGAGGCAAGTATTGAAAAGTAAAGAAGAGCATCATAAAAAGTTTGCTTTTAACCCTGGTCAGCACAATATCAAAGAGGATCCACGCTTGGTACTTGAAGCTCTGGGAAAAAGTGATGTCTTGGTGCTCAATAAAGACGAAGCAGCTGAACTTATACTTCAGTCGCATTACTATACAAAAGATCAGGATTTGAATTCTGAAGAATTTCTTCTTCACTCACTCTCGCAAGCAGGAGCTAAAATTATCGGTATGACGGACGGGAAGAGAGGCGCCTGGGGATATAACGGGAAAGAATTTTGGCATTGTCCTATTCATACCAGGAAAGATGTTATTGATAGTACTGGGGCTGGTGATGCCTTTGGATCTGGATTTTTAGGAGCACTTCTTTCAGGTGCTTCCTTGGACGTTGCTTTGCGCTATGGTATTGCAAATAGCGGAAGTGTTATTGGTTTTTATGGGTGTAATGCCGGTCTTTTGGATCACAAAACCATTGAGAAGTTGATCGAAAAGATTATCCCCGAAAAACTTTCTTAAGGCAGAAGATTCTTGAGGCATTTAGTGGTATAATACAACCATCATTTGTGAATAAATATGGGTATTCTTTCGAGGTTTTCCCTCAAGCAGGACTCGGATCTCATTTTAGCGTTGGACATAGGCACCGAAGTAGTAAAGGCGCTTATTTTTCGCGTCGATAAGGACCAGCAACACGGTACCGTTATCGGAGTTGGGCGTGTTCCTCAAAAAATTGGCAACATGCAAAGTGGCGCTGTTTCTGATATCAGCGGGGTTATTGAATCTGCTCGTCAGGCTATTGCACTTGCGAAGGAAAAGGCGAAAGTAAAGCGCATTGAAAAAAGCGTGATTGGTATTGCTGGAGAGCTGGTAAAGGGAACGACGACAACCGTTCACTATGAGCGAGTCAATCCGGAGATGCACATCGCTACTCCTGAATTGCGAATGATTATTCAAAAGGTGCAAGAAAAAGCGTACGAACGTATTAAAAGGCAACTCGCTTGGGAGACGAGTCAGCCGGATATTGATGTAAAACTTATCAATGCTGCCATTGTAGATGTGCGCATTGATGGATACCATGTTTCCAATCCGGTGAACTTTCAGGGACGTGATGTTTCTATGAGTGTTTTTAATGCCTATGCCCCAATGATGCACCTGGGAGCACTCCAAACGATTGCTGATGAGCTTGATTTGGATCTTCTTTCTATTGCTGCTGAACCATATGCCGTAGCTCGTTCAGTCGAGGTAGAAGATATGCTGGATTTTAGCGCTATTTTTATTGATATTGGGGGTGGTTCTACGGATATTGCTGTTGTGAGAAACGGGGGACTTGAAGGAACAAAAATGTTTGCTCTTGGAGGGCGTGCCTTTACAAAAAGACTGGCTCAGGAATTTGGTGTGAGTTTTGATGTTGCAGAACAGATGAAACTCAATTACGCCAATGGAAGGCTTAATAGCCCAGAAGCGACGAAGATTGCAACGCTTTTTGCTGATGACTGCCGTGTATGGGTAGGAGGAGTAGAACTTTCACTATTGGAATTCGCAGAAACAGATCTTTTGCCATCACGCATCTTTTTGTGTGGAGGAGGTTCGGCTCTTCCGGGTATCAAGCAAGCACTTCTTTCTCCAGAATGGATTCAAAATCTGCCTTTTTCAAAAGCGCCACAAGTCAGCTACCTCCAACCACGTGACATCACACGCATTTCTGATACAACCGGCGAACTCGGCAATCCCCAGGACATTACCCCGATTGCGCTTGCGAATCTTGCTCTCCTTGATCACATCGATGAAGAAAAAATGCTTTCCAGTATTTTGCTTCGAAGCATGAAATCTCTCAAAAACTAAAACACTACTCGTATGCCACAGACATTTTACATAGAGTCTGATGAAGAGATTATCTCGGCTATTGGTCGCTTGAGAAAATCAGGGAGTCAAGAAAATATTTTTGTTTTTCCAAAACGGGCACTTATTTTACAGAGCATCGTCAATCTTCGACTCTTTCAACGCGAAGCAGAAAAACTCGGAAAGAAGATTATTATTGTAACGCAGGATGATCCAGGACGAATGCTCGCCGAGAAAGCAGGTATTGAAACCCAAAATTATTCAGAAGATATGAGTCAGCGTGGATCACACATGGAACTTGGCGGAGAAACAGCAGTCCCCGTAGATGCACAAGCTCCATCCTTGGATACTCCGCTTCCTTCGCCACGATCAGAAAATATAGGCTCCTCTGATTTTTATGAGCCAGTGCAGATTCGGAAGCCAGAAGAGGCTCTGATTGCACAACAGTTAGTACAAGAAGCTCCTCTTGTTCAGAGTCAGAATACTCCTACCAGTGTCCCGCTTCGCGTACGAAACGCCTCTCCAGAACGTCCTCCAAGCCTCAACTCTACGCGCTACACGGAATCTATACAGCGTCCACAGCAACAATTCCAGCCGTCTGCACCGGTACCAATGACTCCTCCTCAGCAGCAACAGCCTCTTCCGCAGAGCATGCCTCAGCAATCTTCACCTGCACCACAACAGTACACGCAGGCACCACAGCAAAGTCAAGCAGGAACGGAGGATTCTCGACGAGAGCGCCTGCGTAACTTTTTTGTGAATGAAAAACCAAATCAAACATTTGCGCCAGCTCCTTCTTCTACTCCTGTAAAGAATGCTCCGCAAAAACCAGCTCCTAAGCAAAAGAAAGCGCATGTAGCTATTCCAGGAAAGAAAGTTCAAACAGCACTCTATTTCCTTGGAGGACTTTCTCTTCTTTCAGTTGTCGGATTGGTTGTGTATCTCTTCTTACCAAAGGTTGATATTCATATCATTCCACATCAGATAACACAAAATATTGATACTCAGCTTGTTGGATACGGTGCAACACCTCCCGAAGAAGAAGGAGCTGTGGCTGTGCGAGTGGTTGAGAAGCAAGAAACAATCACACTTTCAGCAAATGCTACCGGATCATCAGCTTCCAATAGTCAGAAGGCTCGCGGAACGGTCATCATCTCAAACTCATTTAGCGCTGAGCCACAGAGTTTGGTAGCCACGACTCGATTTGAGACATCTGATGGAAAGATATTCCGTCTTGCAGATTCCGTCACGGTTCCGGGAATGTCTGGGGAACCTGGAATTGTTGAGGCTTCGGTTATCGCTGATCAGGCTGGAGAAGAATATAATATTGATCCAACAACGTTCACGATCCCTGGATTCAAAGGAAGTCCAAAGTTTGAGAAATTCTCGGCAAAATCAGTGAAGAAAATGCAGGGTGGGGGGAATAGTGGTTCAAGTCTTGCTGTTATTTCCAAAACAGACATAGAGAAGGCTGAGGCACAAGCCAAGGCACAAGCAAAGCAACAGTTTTTGGATGGATACAAGAGTGAGCTTGGTGGTAAAGAAAAAATACTCGATGAAGCTCTCGAGGTAACCAAGACGGGAAATGAAGCGCTTCCGCAAGCCAATACAGCCGCTGAAAACTTTGAGTATACCGGTACGTTTACGATCAAAGCCTTTGTTATCGATGAAGAGAAAATAGAAGAGAAGATTGCTTCGCAGATTAAAACCTCAGTCGGAGGAATGGAGCTTGTTATCCGAGAGACGACTCTTACGTACGGCGAGGTAACTCCGAACTTTACTGAGGGTACTCTTCGTATCAAGACGCATGCAACGATAGTCATGGAGTCTAAAATTGATACGGATAAATTACGTACCGCCTTTGCTGGGAAAAATGATGAGAAGATCCAAGCGACGCTAGAGTCATTCCCAGAGATTAAGAAGCTTGAGCTCACCTTTAAGCCAGACTGGTTTGCCACGAGTATTCCAAAATCACTCGATCGCATTAATATTATTGTTGAAAAAGGACAGGCAGATTAGCTTCTTGCCGATACGCCCTTTTCTTGTTAGAATTCCTTTTCAAAATATCTCCCTATGTCCTCACCAGATAGAGCTCAAATGCAACGACTTGAAAATGAGATGATCATCCTTCAGGGTGATAAAGATAAACACGAGAGAAGGAGCGAGGAGTTGTCTATAGAAATCAAGCAACAAGAAAGAAAAATAGAAGCACTGACCGCAGAAGTAGAGGCTAAGAAGACAGAAAAAAGAAGTAAAGATGCTGATGTTATATCTCTTGAGGGAGAGATTGCTCATCTGCGACGTAAGATAAATTCGCTCTAAGTATCCTGTTATGACTGCTAATGATATTCGCGCTCGGTATCTCGCATTTTTCCAAGCACAAGGACACGTAATTGTTCCTTCGGCTCCTTTGGTTCCTGAAAACGACCCATCAACCCTTTTTACCGGGTCTGGTATGCAACCAATGATCCCGTATCTTCTTGGAGAGCGACATCCTCTCGGAGCTCGTATTGCTGATTCTCAGAAGTCATTTCGTTCAGGAGATATTGAAGAGGTGGGAGATAATCGTCATACAACATTTTTTGAAATGCTTGGAAACTGGTCTTTCGGTGACCCAAGCTCAGAGGATGGTGTCGGAGAAAAAGCCTATTTCAAACAAGAGCAGATACGCTTCATGTGGCAGTTTCTTACCGAAGAAATCAAGCTTGATCCAAATCGTTTGTATTTCACTTGTTTTCGCGGAAATGAAGACTTAGGGATTCCTCGTGATACCGAATCTGCCGAACTTTGGAAGACGCTTTTTGAAGAAAAAGGAATTAATGCTCATATTGCTGATTTTCCAGAGACCGACGGTCTACAAAATGCACGTATCTTTTACTACGACGAGGGGAAAAACTGGTGGAGCAGATCTGGTGTGCCAAAAAACATGCCCGTAGGAGAACCGGGAGGACCAGATACGGAAATGTTCTGGGATTTCGGGAAAGAACAGGGGTTTCACGAGGTATCCGCATGGAAGGACGAACCGTGTCACGTGAACTGCGACTGTGGACGCTTCATGGAGATTGGAAACAATGTTTTCATGGAATATAAGCGGACAGAGAGTGGCTTTGAAAAACTGGCACAAAAAAACGTAGACTTTGGCGGTGGACTCGAACGCCTGATGGCTGCTGCCCAAAACAAACCAGATATGTTTGCTTGCGATATCTTTGATACGCTTCGTTCTCATATAGAAAGCCTCTCTGGAAAGAAATACGGCGAGCACCCTGAACATACGTTTGCTTTCCGTCTCTTGATGGATCATATGCGAGCCTCCACGTTCCTTATTGCCGACGGCGTACACCCATCTAATACTGATCAAGGATACATCCTCCGTCGCCTCATTCGTCGCGCTGTACGATATGCCGATATTCTCGGTGTTCCTTCACAGGCGCTTTCTTCATGTGTCTCTCCGGTAGCCGAACAGTATGCGGTAGCCTATCCAGCTGTTTTGGAAAAGTTAGACAGTATTATAACGGTTATAAACACCGAGGAAGGGAAGTTTCGACAGACACTGGTCCGAGGACTGAAAGAATTAGAGAAGCGAGTAGCCGGAGGAACACTTTCTGGAACGGATGCGTTTGAGCTTTTCTCTACCTACGGTTTCCCTTTGGAAATGACCATGGAAATTGCCAAAGAAAAAGGAATTACGCTTGATGAAGATGAATACCGTTCTGAGTTCTCAAAACACCAAGACCTTTCTCGTACCGCAAGCCAAGGAAAATTTAAAGGTGGTCTCGCCGATCACAGCGCCAAAGTAACAGCCTTTCATACAGCCACTCACTTGATGTTGGCAGCACTTCGTAAGGAACTTGGCGAAGACGTACACCAAGCAGGATCCAATATCACCACCGAACGCACTCGCTTTGATTTTACCTATCCAGAAAAGGTGTCACGTGAAATACTTGATCGCGTGGAAGAGTACGTAAACACCGCTTTAGACGCGAGCGCCTCAGTCGGGACGGTTATTATGGACAAGGATCAAGCTAAGGCTGAAGGGGTAGAAGGAAGCTTTTGGGAGAAATACCCAGAAAAAGTCACTGTGTACCAGGTAGAAGACGCCAATGGGAATATCTATTCTCGAGAGCTCTGTGGAGGCCCACACGTCGTAAATACCAAGGAAATAGCCTCTTTTGGGCGCTTTAAAATTACCAAAGAAGAAGCAAGCTCAGCCGGAGTAAGGCGTATCAAAGCCATTCTTGAGTAAACGAGACATTTGACAGAATGAAGAAAAGGCTGTAAAGTATACAGGTATTTAAATCACGTTTTTTAGGTTATGATTGCGATTATTCGAACGGGCGGAAAACAGTATAAAGTAGCTCAGGGAGACCGCGTAAAGATTGAGAAACTTGAAGGAGAAGTAGGTTCTATCCTCAATTTTGAGGTGCTTTTCACTGGTGACGATAGTTCAGTAGAAGTAGGTGCACCGGTACTCGAAAAGGCTACCGTAGAGGGAAAGATTCTTGCTCAAGAGCGTCACAAGAAAGTAACCGGTATCAAGCACAAGGCAAAGAAACGTTACTTGGTACGCTTTGGTCATCGCCAACCATATACAGAAGTAGAAATCACCAAGATTTCCAACTAAAAAAATAAACCCCTCGCAAGAGGGGATTTTTTATACTCGAAAGTGTTTTTTAGAGTTCCTGACGGTTACTCATAGAGGAACGAAGGGTAAGTTCATCTGCGTACTCTATATCGCCTC
>JBBTWC010000029.1:0-7946 GCA_038062975.1 Patescibacteria group bacterium
CATGCCACGGCGTGATGGTCATAACTCCGGTTCCAAATTCTTTGTCCACGGCAGCGACCTTGATGATTGTGGCAGTAATTTTTCCGGTGATCCACTCAACTTCAATTTTTTGACCATCAGTATATTCTGCAAAGCGTTCATCATCTGGATGCATGACCACATATTTGTCACCAAATTTTGTTTCTGGTCGTGCCGTCCCAATGACAAAGGGACCGTACTGGAAATAATAAAACGGATCTGACTTTTCAATGTATTCTGTTTCTACTTCGGACAACGATGTTTGGTGTTTGGAGCACCAGTTGACGATACGACTGCCACGATAGACGAGTCCGTCGTCAAACATTTTTTTAAACGTCTCGTGTACTTGTTTGATTACTTTTTCATCAAGGGTAAACAAAGAGCGTGACCAGTCACAGGACGCACCCATTCTCCGGATGTCGGACTCCATGTGCTTTTTGTTTTCCAGCGTAAACTCGAGGATGTTCTTGTAGAGTTCCTCTGGTTGCATGTCAAAGCGGGAGCGACCTTCGCTTTCGAGTTTTCGCTCGTATACGATCTGGGTTTCAAATCCAGCATGATCGGCTCCTGGCACAAAGAGGGCTTTGTAGCCTGCCATACGTTTGTAACGAGTGGCAATGTCTTTGAGTGTCATATCGAGACCATGGCCAGCGTGCAGGCGACCATTGGCATTTGGAGGAGGCATGATAGTTGAGAACGTCTGTGTGCGTTCTCCTGGAAGATTGTCAGGGTTGAAAAAACCGCTCTCTTGCCATAGGGTGTAGAGCTTTTCTTCCCAGTCTTTTGCGTTGTAGGTCTTGGGGATAGATTCTTGATCCATATGGCCTAGAATAGCATTCTAGAGCCAATCTTTCAAGAATTAGGCTTTGCCACGTTTCCCTTTCTTGAGTTTTGAAAAATTGAAAAGGGGAGCAAAGAGATCGTCTTCGAAGGAAGGAAAGAAGAAAGTCGTTTCTTCCACGGTTGGCGATTGTTCGCTCCATTCTATATTCTTGATGTCAGAAATGAGCACGAGTGGAGTTTGTTCATTACCTTCACCCATTTCCGCGACTGCTGCGCCGGCGAGAGAATCAACAAGGTTCAGATGCGAGGAGAAGGTATGACCGAAAACATCCTTTTCGTGCTCGTAGGCTTTGATAGCTTTGAATCCGCTCCAGCCAATAGTGATGCCCGTAGTCCCGCGTCGGAGTGCGAGTGAATGGCTGTCGGTAATAATCACTCCGACATTTTTTATCTCAAAGCGTTCTCGGAGATAGGCGCAGATAACCTTCGCAGTTTGGTAGCTATCTTTTGGTAGGAGTACGTTTACACCATTTGTGTTTGCTCCATCGATCCCGGCTCTCGCAAGAAAGGTATTATCACGAATAGTAAGAGGGATACCGTACTTACTTTCTTCTGCTTCAAGATAATACTCGGATTCGCTCTCAATGAATCCTTCTTTGTCTTCGTGGTTTTTTTCGAAAACACGTTTTTCAAGGAGGCTTACTATTTTGGATGTGATTACCAGGACAGAATTTTCGGGAAAGGAATTAAGGGAGCGATCCAGAAAAGTAATGAGTGTGCTCTCACTGTTTCCGGTTACCTTTTCCGTTTTGATGGCCGTAATTTTCATACTCTTTTTATGCTAATGGGAGATTGGCGTCGGGATTGAGTGAGACGGAATTTTTCAGAAGTTCTTTTTTCTCATCCGCAGTCATTCTTTCCAAGCGCAGTGCTGCAGCAATACCAATCATCGCCGCGTTGTCGAGAGAGTAAGCAAAGTCGGGAGTGAGAAATTGTGTTTCGGGGAATTCTTTAGTAATCATTTTTTCCAAACGACTACGTAAGCGAGTATTCGCCGAAACACCTCCGGCAATGACAAATGTTTTGGGAGAAAGTTTTTTGAGGGCTTTCTTGGTTTTTCCAACCAACACATCAACAGTTGCTTCTTGGAACGCGTGACACATCGCAGAAATAAATTCTTCATCCTGCATTGTTTCTTTGGTTTCTTTTTTCAGAGAATAAAGAACCGCTGTTTTGAGTCCAGAAAAAGAAAAATCAAAATTATCCGACGTAAGCATTGGTCGGGGAAATTTGTCGGTAAATTCTTTGATGGATTCTTCGGAATGGCTTTTTTGAAAAGCGTCGGCGCGTTTGTCGATCTGTGGTCCGCCAGGATAGGGGAGGCCGAGAAGTTTCGCAACCTTGTCATAGGCTTCGCCGGCAGCGTCGTCTTGGGTTTCCCCAAGTATCTCGTATTGGAAATCCTCCTTCATGAGAACGAGCTGAGTATGACCACCAGAGACAACCAGAGCAATGAGGGGAAAGCGAAGCTCGGTATCTGGTCTTAGAAGATTGGCATAGATATGTCCTTCGAGGTGCTGGATACCGATAAGGGGCTTCTGCCAGGCAAGAGCCAGTGTTTTGGCGGCACTTACACCTACGACGAGTGCAGGCATGAGTCCTGGTCCTGCGGTGACGGCAATAGCGTCTAGGTCATCTTGGGTAAAGTTGCCTCGTTCGAGGGTTTCTTCGATAACCGGGACGATATTGCGGATATGTTCGCGGGCGGCTAATTGCGGGACAACACCTCCCCATTTGGCATGAAGTGAGGCCTGAGAAGAAACAGTATTTACAGGTACCGTAGCAGACTGACCGTCCCATTCTACGATGGCGGCCGCTGTCTCGTCACAAGAGGTTTCGATGCTCAAAACACGCATAGAAGTATCATTTCAAGAGTCATTTTACTCTAGCGTCCTTGAGGGGAATAGGCAAGAGAAAACGTAATTAGAGAACAGTACGTTTAAAAGGCAGTGTTCCGTTGTGGATAAGTTCGCTTTTACTTTCGGTTTATATTCGGTTAATATTGAAATGTAGCAAAATTACTTTTATTATGTTTATTACAAGAAAACAAAAAGAAGTTTTTGATTTTATTAATACCTACGTTGCTGAGAATGGTATTTCACCAACTATTGAGGAAATTAGAAAAAGCTTAAAGCTTAAAGCGATTTCTACGGTCCATGAGCACGTTGCTTCGTTAAGAGAGAAAGGATATCTTTCTAAATCTGCCAACTCTGCGAGGGGGTTGTCTTTAAGGAAGGAAATAAAACCTATTGTGGAAGTACCAATAATAGGAAAGATTGCTGCTGGCAAGCCAATTGAAGCAATTGAAGTTCTTGAGGATACAGTGACAATTGTGAATCCAAGAATAAAAACAGCAGAAGGACATTACGCTCTTCGAGTTGTCGGGGATAGTATGATCGATGAAGGCATCTTTGATGGGGATATTGTTATCATCAAAAAACAGTCTACTGCTGAAAATGGCCAGACTGTAGTAGCTATTATTGATGAAAACGAGGCCACTTTGAAAAAGATCTATCGTGAGAAAAATAGGGTTAGGTTAGAGCCTAGGAATCCTAGTATGCAACCCCTTTTTAGGACTCACGTAGAGATTAGAGGGATAGTTATTCAAGTTATTAGTACTATGCAGGATATGCCGAAAGACAAAAAGATCAAGAGAAGTAAGCATGGCTTTAAAACGATAGATCTTTTCGCGGGTGTAGGTGGTATCCGAATTGGTTTTGAGAGAGCGGGCTTTGAGACAGTTTTTGCAAATGATTTCGATGCCAAATGTAAGGATACTTATGATCTGAATTTTAAAAAATCAAAACTAGTTGTTGAAGATATAAGGAAAATTGCTGTAGAGGATCTCCCGAATTTTGATTTCCTGTTAGGAGGATTTCCATGCCAAGCATTTTCTATAGCAGGCTACAGAGAAGGATTTAACGACAAAAAAGATAGAGGGAATTTATTTTTTGACATTGCAAAAATAATAGATACCCGAAGACCAGAAGGCTTTCTTCTGGAAAATGTTAAAAATCTTAAGAGTCATGATGGAGGGAAAACTTTTAGAATAATTCAAGAAACCCTCGAAAGTTTTGGGTATTATATGAAGTTCAAGGTTCTTAACAGTATGGAGTATGGAAACATACCTCAAAATAGGGAGCGTGTATACATGATAGGTTTCAAGAACAAGGATTATTTTGAGAGATTTCAATTTCCTGAGCCAGTAAAGTTAACAAAAAAGATTAAGCATATTTTGGAAAAAAACGTGCCAGAGAAGTATTATTATAATGGAAAACCTTTGTACGAAAAGTTAAAAGATTTCGTCAAAGAAGAAGGAAGAGTCTATCAATGGAGAAGGCAGTATGTTAGAGAAAACAAGAGTGGAGTATGTCCAACTTTAACTGCAAATATGGGCATGGGAGGACATAATGTGCCAATTGTTAAGGACAGAAAGGGTATCAGAAAACTTACACCTAGGGAGTGCGCTCTCATTCAGGGGTTTCCTGAAGATTACAAATTACCAGAAATATCAGACTCTGCTTTGTATAAGCAATTTGGTAATTCCGTTAGTGTACCTGTGCTTGAAGCTATAGCGAAGCAAATGATGAAAGCAATGAAATCAGAGTTTTAAGTAATAAAGCTAGCTGAGAGCTATCTTCTTTAGGATGTCCCAGTTTTCTTTATATATCCCTAGCTTCGATAAAGCTTTATTGTTTCCCCATTGATCAATATCTTCTACGGGTATAATGTAACAATCGCCGTTACTACTATTCACGGCCAGGATTATATCTATATCTGCTTTAGTATATTTGTAGGTTCTTTGGCTTACGGTTCTGCTAATCTGTTTTCCTGATCTTCCGCCACCAGTGAAGTCAACAGATTTTCCAGCTGTTCCTTTGATTTGAACGCGTAATAGTTTTCCGTTTCCAATGTCAACAATTGCATCGTATTTGGCATTTGTAACGTCTACTCTTGAGCATGGGAATCCCGCTTTCATGCATCGTCCAACTCCAATCATTTCATCGGAGTTTCCATTGATCGATCTGAATATTCCCGAATCGATGCCAGTTATGTTTCTTGCCCAACTCATACGGCTTATTTTATGAAATAATCTATAGGCTTCTGGTAGATTTTTGCAAATTCTTTGAGCTGTAAAATATCGATTCGTATTTGCCCGGATTCTATCTTTGAAATAAAAGATTGAGTTTTCCCGAGTTGCTTGGCTGCCTCTGTTTGATTAACACCAGATTCAAACCGAGCTTCCTTTAAGCGTTTAACGATAATTCTGTGTTCACGAGAATATATTTCTTTTAGCATAGTACTTTCATATTAGTATTCCATTACAGAATATTCCAAATAGGAATATATAAACTAAAAGCGTGGAATTGAATTATCCCACGCTTTTAGTTTATATGTAGTCCCAAGGGGAGTCGAACCCCTCTTTTCAGGATGAAAACCTGATGTCCTAACCGATAGACGATGGGACCAAAATTGTCTCTGGTAAAACAAAAAGCAGTTTCGAAACTGCGGACGTATTGTAACACTCTTTAGGGAAAAAGCAAGTCTCGCTTCCTAGGTAAAAAAAGACCCTGTCGCGACCACGATTGGTGCGCCAGGGTAAGGCCTCTTGAAGCTTGGGTGTTACCAAGCCCGTCAAATATTGGGAGAATGGAAGAGCGGAACGCGACCGACGCTAGTGGCATCGATATACCAGTTGTCTGGTTTCATCAGTAGAGGCTACGGGGCGTCTCCTCCCTATTTGGGGACAGTAGCAGCCTTCATACGATTGCACAGAGACAAGTGGTTGCGTTTGGTTTTCGGCGGGGGCCGAAATGCCAAGGTCTTGGTTCAACAAGTGGTGTGGGGAGGGGAAAAACCCGTCACTTTTTGACTCGCAAGATCCGCTTTCCATTTCCTTGGGGTCCCGAAAGTGGAAACCGCCAAGAAATCAATATTTTCAAGAGCGTGACTCATAAGATACACGAAAATCTCGTGCTTGTCAAGGGCATCTGCTTTTGGCTTAGAAGAAGCCTAGACGGCGTTGTCTTGGCAGATTTTGGCGAACTCAAGGGCACTTTTTCGGATGGCACGCTTTTGGGTGGCGTAGTCTACTTCTATCAATCCAAAGCGTGGCCAGAAGCCTTTGTCCCATTCAAAGTTATCCAGCAGTGACCAGTAGAAATATCCGCGCACATCAGCACCTTCTTGCATGGCCTGGTGAATAGCGACGAGGTGTCCTTTGATGAATTCGGTTCTTTGACTGTCATCGGCATCAGCAAGACCATTTTCGGTAATGTAGATAGGCAGTTTGTAGCGTCGTACTTTTTTCAAAACATTGTAGAGACCTTTGGGATAGATTTCCCAGCCCAGATCACTTTCTGGTTTGTCTCCAAGGTGAATGCGTTTTGGAAATTTGAAACGGTTGTGGAAATAGTATTGAACAGCGAGGTAGTCGTGTGTTCCTTTGGTCAGGAGGAGAAAATATTCGTTGCTGAAAAAAGAAGCAATGCGAATAGAGACAAGATCGAAGAGTGAGTAGATACGATAGGGTTCAAAAGAATGGAGAATATTGGCTAATCCAACGCAAGCATCTTTTTGGATTTCGTGAATAGCTTTGTAAGAACGATTGTGGGCATCGGCGAGGATATGATAGACACGGAAGACGGAGATGAGATTTTTCTTTTGTGGTGGCCATTCGCCCGTGGTGTAGGCAGCACCAATAACTGAAGTCGGTTCGTTTAAAGTAATCCAAAACTTTACATCAGAAGAAAGATGACTGACAACGTAGCGAGTGTAACGCTCAAAGTAGGTAGCAAATTCTTTGCTTTCAACACCTCCTTTGTCGCGAAGCCAGATAGGGAGGGTCCAGTGCCAGAGTGCCACAAACGGAGTCATTCCTCTTTCATGAAGAGCTAAGAGGACTTCTTTATAGTGTTTGATTGCTTCGTCATCAAACTTTCCTTCGGTTGGTTCAATGCGTGACCATTCAATGGAAAAGCGATGTGCATTGTGATTGAGACTCTTGGCCATGTCAAAATCTTCTCGGAAACGAGAGTAGTGTTGGCAGGCATCTTTGGCAAAGTAGTTGTCGGGGTTTTCGGCGTCCTTTTGAATCGTTGGCCAATGCGAGAGGTGACCAAACTTTTTGTAGGATTCTTTGGAGAGACGAACGGCATTTGTTTTTTCCCACTCAGACCAGTCATTGGTGATTCCTCCTTCTACTTGGTAGGCAGAAGTAGAGGCTCCCCACAGGAAGCCATTGGGAAAGGAAAGTTTGGACATAGGGAGAATGAATCAATAAGCGTTGCCAGATAGGCTTTTCCCTGGTATGATAGCACATCCGTTCGAGGTATTCTCTGGTATACTGAACAAAAGATTTCAATCCCTATTTTATTTATGACTCCTTCTCCTGTTGCCAATTTTTCTTTCCCGGATCCCAAGACAACTGACCCGAAAGAAAGACGTATCCAGCGCACATTTGAAATGATTCCAGGTATCCTCACATGGGGGACGCTTTTGGGTATGCCGATTTTATCTTTCTTCCTTCCGGTGTGGATGGCTATTGCAGTTATTATCTTTGATATTTATTGGATCTTCCGCGCGGTCTATATTTCTTTGTTTACGGTGGCAGCGCATCACGATATCGAAGAAGGGAAGCGTATCAACTGGCAGGATCGTTGTCAGAATATTCAACATCCAAAAGAATATATCGAATCCCTCCGGGAACGTATCCTGAACATGAAGGCGAGTTTGCGAGAAATGCCATTTTTTGATTTCTTGGGACGAAGAGTGGTACGAAAAGAAATTGGACGCACCAAACATATCTTGGCTGAGACGAAGGCGCTCATTCCTATTGAAAGTGAGATTCTTAACTGGAAAGAAATACTGCATGTGGTACTACTTCCAACAGCAGGAGAGCCAGTTGATGTTATCGAACCAGCGATTGAGTCACTGCTTCAGGCAAATTTCCCCAAAGAACAGATGATTATTCTTCTCGCTACGGAAGAACGAGAGAATCCAGAAACACGTTTACCAAAAGTAGAGTATTTGCAAAAGAAGTTTGGGGGACAATTCCGAGATTTTATCGTGACAACGCACATCGT
>JBBTWC010000029.1:8046-20426 GCA_038062975.1 Patescibacteria group bacterium
TTGTATCAGAGTACACGCAAAGAGATGGTGACGTTTTCTTCGCACACAGAACCATTTGATACTTTGGTCAAAGTAGGATTTTGGCCGGTCAATATGATCAGTGAAGATTCGATTATTTATTGGAAGTGTCTTTCGTATTTTCATGGAGACTACAAAGTACAACCAATTCACTTGCCACTTTCTTTGGATGCGGTATTGGCTGAGACCACGTGGAAGACTTTGCAGAATCAGTACAAACAGAAACGACGTTGGGCGTATGGTATTGAAAACTTGCCAGTGACGATGCGCGCTATTTGGCCAGACAAGATTATTCCGCTCAAGACCAAGATGCGTATTACCTTTGAAATGATTGAAGGGCATTATTCTTGGGCCACGACTTCGTTTATTCTAACCTTCTTGGGATGGCTCCCACTTATTTTGGGTGGAGCTGCGTTTCGTGAGAGTGTACTGGCGCACAATCTCCCGTTTGTTACTCGCGCGCTTATGACATTTGGAATGATTGGTTTATTTATTACCATTCCGCTTGCAATGCTTTCTCTTCCACCAAAACCAAAACGCTACAAGTGGACGAGGTATTTCAACATGCTCTTTCAGTGGATCCTTATTCCAGTCGTAGGATTACTTTCTGCTATACCAGCGGTTGATTCGCAGACGCGTATCTTACTTGGAAAATACTTTGGAGAATTTTGGGTTACGGAAAAGATTCGCAAGAAGTCTTAAAGTGAATCGTATAGATGTGAGAACGCCGCCACAGAAGAGATCTTCTGGGCGGCGTTTTTCTCGAGGGACGCGGACTGTTTCAGTGCGCGGTGTCTCCCGGAGGAGATTGGTGTTTGACGGCGTGACGTTGATGCGCCACATATTTTCTCCAACGGAGATTCTCTAGGTATCTCCTCATCCGTCGGCGATCCATGTATTTGATCACGGCCGGATCTTTCTGGAGCGAAGGATGATTGGGATCATCGACCGTTCGGTTCCAGTTGTGGTAGACCGTGATGACTGAACGGACGCGAGAGCGTCGCCAGTGTCGCTTGGGAGAGAGGGCAGAGAGTTTCTTCCGAACGGAACGAAGTTTCGGAAGGATCCTTTCTTTACGGCTCCTTCCTGCATGCCGCGTGTGCATTTCTGTTTCCTCCGACTTGTGGAGCGGTAGCACTAGTGTAGGAAGCGAACCCTTTGCTGTCAATATGACAGCTTCGTGCTAGGGAAATGAGTATTTTTTGCTACAATAGAGGTAATTAAAATATATCTATGGCGCAATTGTATCCACATCGGAAATTTTGGTTTGCTTTTCGAGCTGTGATGGTGCTGGGAATTCTGTTGGTAGCAATTGGATTGTATTATGATATTCATATTCCGTTTCTTTTTGGTCTTTCGGTACGAGAAATCTTTTGGTTGATTCTTCTTCCGATTATCGTGGTGATTATGTATTTGGCGCCAATGCTGTGGCGCAACATTTGCCCTCTGGCAACGGTAAGTATGTGGCGCTACGCTATGTTTGGAAGACGCAAGCTTTCGAAGATAGGGATCAAGGCGAATGAGCTTACCGGAGTGATGGGCGTGCTCCATGATCTTATTCGTAAGCGCGGACTGCTGATTAGTGTACTTTTGTTTTGGAGCATTATCCCATATCGCTTGATCGCTTTTAATGCGGATAGTCATGCGACATTTTGGTTGGTAGCTGCCGTGTTTGGTGCTGCTTTTGTTTTCGGGGCATTATTTCCAGTGAAGAGTGGTTGGTGTACGAGTATTTGTCCGATGGCAGCAGCCGAAAAAGCCTATGGTATGAATCCAGCAATAGAGGTAAAGAACAACCGTTGCTATTTCCTCAATCAGCCAGAGAACAAAGTGATGAGTTGTAGCGGATGTTCGTTTAATTGTTGGGATGTTGTTGAGCCGGAATTTGGGTATTGGCAGGCGTCTGGACAGGGGATTTTTCATGCAACGTTAAACGCGCATATGCGCAAAGTATTTGTCGCTACGCTTCCAGGATTTATGTTGGCTTTTTCTTTGGTCTCGAGTAAGGTTCTTGTTATTCCAGGGGCCGGCGGTGCCAAGGTATTTACTTTGTATGCGTTTTTCGCGGTGATGATGGTTCTTTCCGCAGTTGTCTACTACACATTTAAAGCGATGAAGAAAAAGAGTATCCGAAAGAGTATTGTAGACAGCAAAGAAGCGGAAACAGCATATTCTGTTGCTAAACGTCGTTTGGATTTGTTTGTCGTTGGTCTTTCGATGAATGTTATCTGGGTATTTCTTTCATACGCCTGGACACATTCACTTCTGGTAAAGATTTTTGCAATCGACGAGGTTGCCCAAGGAGTGTTGTGGACGATTTTGGTCTTCGCTTTCTTCTTTGTTTCTTTGGGCGGAATGCGTTCTGGATGGAACGAAAAACCAGGAGTGGGAAATTACCGTACCAGCTGGTGGTAAGAGCTACTCGAAGTGAATTTGATCTTCAAAACGTTTGAGAGCCTCCTTGAGTAAGGGGGCTTTTTTGAGTAAAGGATCTTCTTTCAAAGTATTTTTGGCTTCTTCTCTGGCGAGAGTAATGAGTTTGATGTTGGTCAGATTTTCCATGGCGATGTCTGGCATACCTGACTGCCGTGTACCAAAGAAGGCTCCGGGGCCACGGAAGGACAGATCGGCTTCGGCAATATCGAATCCGCTACTTTTTTCTACCAGGACTTGGAGGCGTCCGCTACCGTCGCTGTTTTTTCCAGGAAGAAGGAAACAGTAGGATTGGTGTTCTCCTCGTCCGACACGTCCACGGAACTGATGGAGCTGGGCGAGTCCAAAGCGATCTGCTTCCTCAATCAAGATGACGCTCGCGTTGGGAATATCGATACCGACTTCCACAACTGCGGTAGCGACGAGAATGTCATATTCTTTTTCTTTGAAGGCGCGCATCATTTCTTCTTTTTCTTTTGGCTTCATCTTTCCGTGGAGAAGTCCGATACGTAACTTGGGAAAAGTTTCTCTGGCAAGGCGCTCGTGTTCGGCTATGGCTGCTTTCACTTCTTTGAGTGCGAGAGATTCTTCAACCAGAGGAAAGATAATGAAGGCTTGTCTCCCATGAGAAATTTCTTGTTCGATAAAAGTGTAGACCTGCTTTCTTGCAGTAACACTTGTTGCCATGCGCGTGATGATAGGAAGGCGATTTTTTGGAAGTTCATCGAGAATGGAGAGGTCGAGGTTCCCAAAAAATGCGAGAGTGAGGGTGCGAGGAATAGGCGTTGCGGTCATAGTGAGGAAGTGTGGAGTGGTGCTTTTGGTTTTGTCTTTACTGCCAAAGCTTGCTTCTTGGAGTTTGGCACGTTGAGCAACGCCAAAGCGATGTTGTTCATCAACAACGATAAGGGCAAGGTCGGAGAAGAGGACGTCGTCTTGGAGCAGGGCATGCGTACCCACGATAATTTTTGGGATGCCGTTTTGAATAGCCTTGATAAGGGTGGGGCGAGTGACGGTATTGCCGTCTAGGATGCGGTAGCTTCCGGTAAATAACGCCACCGTATTTTCAGTATGGGCGAAAAGTTTTTGCAGGTTTTCAAAATGCTGACGAGCCAAGACTTCTGTTGGAGCAAGGATAACGGTTTGGGCACCGTGCTCGGCAGTAACAAAGGCTGCGAGAGCGGCCACAATTGTTTTTCCAGAACCAACGTCACCGTTTAAGAGGCGATTCATTGGGCGGGTTTTTTCCATATCTTTGAGAATTTCAAAGCTCGCCTTGCGCTGGGCGTCGGTGAGGGTAAAGGGAAGGCGACTGATAAATTCTTTGAGGAGTTTTTCATCAAAAGGAAGACTCGGAGCTTTACTTGTTTCAAAGCGCGCTTTTACTTGAAGGGCTTTGAGTTGCACAAAATACATCTCGTCAAAAGCAAAGCGCTTTCTTGCAAGAAGCGTTTGATCGTTGCTCTTGGGAAAGTGCATATAGGCCATAGCTTGTTTGAGCGATGGCAGATGAAGGCGGGTGAGAATTTCTTCGGGGACTGGATCAGGAAAGCTCTCGATATTTTTGGCGGCTTCGGTGATCTGCCAACGAAAGAAACGAGAAGTAAGACCAGCGGTTTCTGGGTATACCGGCATGAGGCGTCCGGTTTGTGTAGCATCACGCGCAGCACGTTCAAAGCTGGGACTGGTCATGACAAGTCCGTTTCTATCTTTGGTGACTTTTCCGGAGGCTCGGATTACCATGCCGGGTTTGAGGGTTTGGGAAACAAAGCGTTGATTAAACCAGATCATGCGGAGTGTTCCGGTTTCATCTTCTACTGTTGCTTCGGTGAGAAACATTTTCTTTTTGAAGGTGCGACCTGCTTCTATTTTGGTTACGGTTCCAATAACAGTGCACTTATTTTCTGGAATGAGTGAGTCAATAGGACTAATAGCCGAGTAGTCTTCGTAGCGATGTGGGAAATGGTAAAAAAGGTCGCGTACAGTAAAGAGTCCCAAGTGTTCAAGCTTGGTGAGGGAAAGCTTTTTAATAGAAGAAATTTTGGAAAGGGGGGTATTGAAGGAGAGCATAGGAGTATGAATGTTCATTTCAGTATACCTTGTTCGAGAATCTCTCACAAAAAAGAAAAAGCCTCTCCACCAGGGTTCTGGGGGAGAGGCAGTTTTGCGAGGCGGATGCTGTGGTGCATCACGCCATGAGACGGCGGAGTTCGTCGATCGTGGCGAGGTCGTGGTCTTCGTTGATGATGACCAGCGAAATGTTGCCAGGATCGAGGATGTTTTCTCCGAAGATGAAGCGAAGTCCTTGGCGCAGTTGATCCAGCGCTTCGTGACGCTTTTCCATCTCGTAGTAGGCGAACAGCGAGATGTCGAGCACCTTACCCACCGAGCGATGCTGGAGGGTGATGATCTTTTCCTTGCGAAGTTCGCGGAGCTTTGCGTCGAGTTCGACTCGATCTTCTTGGCTGAAGGGTTCTTCGAGCGATACGCGCACGAAAGTCTTCTCGTCACGATGTCTCGCGAATACGAGAACGAAGTGAGTCGGTTTCATTGGGTTACCCCTATTTCTGTGACCTGGGTTGATTCAGGCCGAGACGGACTCCGGGATCTTGAGGAAGCAGGCGACCGTAGGCGAGTCTTGGATGTCCCCGACGAGCAGCTTGCGCGTCATCTCGCCGAGGATGGCTCGAGCTTCGATTTCGCTCCGGCTGTTGTCAGCCAGGGTGAACTGCAGGGCGTCCACGCGGACACGGAAGATGAATTCGTCCCTGGCGCCCAGAAAGGTCTGGCCGAAGCCGATCTCTTGGGTCTCGGTGACGTTTTGCGGGAAGGTGATCTGGACGAAAGGTCGTCCATTCTTGCTTCCGAAGACAGCTTCGGGCTTCGTGGGTTTCGGCATGGGATGCTCCTAAGAGAGATTTTTTGAGTTGTTAAATTGCGGGTAAGCCTGGAGGGTTCTGCACCCTGAAAAGCAAACCTCTCTATTATACCAATAAATGAGGTAAAAGTCAAGTTCTCTGATAGACGAAAGGCCAAGATTTGGCTATAATAAGGGAGTATTTGATTTCTCTCTATCCACATGGAACCTAAAGACCTCCCTTGTTTTTTGAATGGTCGCTATACGACCCTCTCCCAAGCTACGCTCCACCCCACGGATCTGGGTTTTGTGCGAGGGTACGCTATTTTTGATGTGATGCCCTTGGTACAGGGAAAACCTTTCCTCTGGGAGCGTCATTTTGAGCGATTAGAGAAATCTGCTGAAGCCTTAAATCTCGTGCTTCCGGTAGATCAAGATGCCTTTCAGGAAATCCTTCGTACCCTTATTGAGAAGTCAGAAGATGCAAATCTGTCATTTCGAACCATTGTTTCTGGAGGTCCGAGCGCTGATGGTTTTGTGCCAGAAGTTGGGAACGAAACTTTCTTGGTTATTGCAGAGCATGCGCACGAATATTCGGAAGAAATTTTTACGAAAGGAGTCAAAGTGCTGACGCTCGAGTTTGAGCGTTCTGTCCCGCAGGTAAAGTTAGCCAATCATGCCATTGCTATTCGTGAATTGCCAAAACGAAAAGCTGAGGGTGCCTTTGAAACCCTGTATGTAAAAGATGGAATGATCTCTGAGTGTTCGCAGAGTAATATTTTTATCGTGAAAGATGGTGTACTTGCGACTACGTGGGACAATGTCTTGTGGGGAGTAACTCAAGGTCTCGTGATAGAACTTGCAGAACAAGCCGGGATTGTAGTAGAAAAACGAGGTATTTCTTTGGACGAAGTATTGTCTGCAGATGAAGTTTTTATTACCGGAAGTAGTAAAAAGATTGTTCCTGTAGTGAATATTGATGGCACAATTATTGGGAACGGCGCTTTAGGCGATATGACTTCCAAGCTTCAAAATCTGTTTGAGGAATATTGCGAGAAATACTAGAACACTTTCAATTGTATAGAATAGAAAAAACAGCACCGAAGAAGGCGCTGTTTTTTTGAGAGTGTTCCCGGCAGGAATCGAACCTGCGACCTTTTGGACCGCAACCAAACGCTCTATCCACTGAGCTACGAGAACGTCAAGAAACAAAAACTTTCCTTGGAAAAAGAAAGGAAAGCTTTGCTAAGTATGCAGGAATTTCTCGAGAGTGTCAACCAAGTGTGGCTCGTGAACCTGCTCAGGGATGTACTCGTAGAGGGCTCGATTGATCTGCTCGTGAGTGACATCTAAGAGAGGAACATGAGCGTGAGTGAGGAAGGCTCCTCTGATATGAAGGCTGAGGATGTCTTCAAATGGAGGTTCGCTGAAAATATAGTAGGATTCGATATCATCAAAAGCGTAGAAGTGGTCACCAGAGACAACTCCACGAGTCGTTATGCCATAGAACAACGTACGAGGTTCATGGTGTTGAAAAAGGTATATAATGATACCGATGAGAATGAACGTGATAGCCATGAGAGGGCTGTTGGTAAATAGGGCATACGCAATAATAACAATAAGAATTGCGGTACCATATCTTCTTGAACGTGGTCCGAGTTCAAATGGCTCATGTTCTGGAGATTCCCAGCCCAAAAGGAGCTTTCCGTAACTTGCTGGAAGCTCTGGATTGTGTGGATGACGCTCTTGTTGTTCCATACGAAAAAAAGAAGATAAATCTTTTTGTATTATACCATTTTTTTTCGAGAGTCGAAAGTAAAAGTGCACCCTTCACAAATGTGTGAATATTTGGTAGGATGGGTTATTGAATTTAGGAGAAGAACCTGTTTATTCAAAAAGCGGAGGAGTGGCCGAGTGGTTGAAGGCAACAGTCTTGAAAACTGTCGTACCTGAAAGGGTATCGTGAGTTCGAATCTCACCTCCTCCGCTTTTTGAAAAAACGTCTTTGAATACATTAAAAAATACAGACAATGTCACACGCACTTTCTATCAAACAGTTAAAGAAGAAATATCCCACTGGCACTGAAGCCCTGAAAGGGATTGATTTAGTCGTGGAGGAAGGCGGCTTCTTTGGGCTTCTTGGGCCGAATGGAGCAGGAAAGAGTACGCTTATCAGTATCGTTTGTGGCTTGACAGGGAAGACGAGCGGCGAGGTATTGGTTGGTGGATTAAGCATCGATACAGATCGAGAGGCAACCAAAGAGATGATTGGGCTCGTGCCTCAGGAATTTAATTTCAATATTTTTGAAAAGGTCATTGATATTGTTGTGAAACAGGCGGGGTACTATGGTATTCCGCGTCCTCAGGCTATTCAGAATGCCGAGAAGTATTTGAAGAAACTCGGTCTTTGGGAAAAGCGTGATGCAAAGGCCATGGAGCTTTCGGGTGGTATGAAACGGCGTCTAATGATTGCTCGTGGATTGGTTCATGAGCCGAAGGTACTGGTACTTGATGAGCCGACGGCTGGTGTAGACGTAGAACTGCGTCGTGGTATGTGGGATTTTCTTCGGGAAATAAATGAAGCCGGTACTACTATTATTCTTACGACTCACTATCTTGAAGAAGCTGAACAGCTTTGTCGCGAATTGGCTATTATCAACAAAGGTGAAATCGTAGCTCAAGGAACGGTCAAGGATCTCCTTACGAAGTTGCAAGTGGAAACATTTGTTTTTGATCTTGCCGAATCACTGAACGATAAGACGAAAGAACTTATTTCGAAATTTGAAGTACGCGTGATTGATCCAGATACGATTGAGATGGATCTCCAAGAAGGGGAGTCGTTTACGGAACAGATAGTTGCTCTTGCTCGTCTCGGTATCATGGTGAAGAGTGCGCGTAACAAGACAAATCGCCTTGAAGAACTCTTTGTAAACCTTACTCAAGAAAAGAAAAGCGTATGACCTGGAAGAAAACATGGATCATCTACATGACCATAGTGCGGACAGAAGTCGGGCGCTTTTTCCGTGTGTGGTCACAGACACTGCTCGCGCCTATCGTAACAACGACGCTCTATTACATAATCTTTGGTAAATTTATTGGAAGCCAGGTGGCGCCGATTGGTGGATTTACGTACATCCAATTTATTGTGCCTGGTTTGGTTATGATGACGGTGATCACAAGCTCTTTCCAGAACACGGTGAGTTCCTTTTACATGGCCAAGATGATGAAATTCTTAGAAGAGCTTTTGGTTGCTCCGGTGCACCCGCTCGTGGTAGTAGCCGGATATGTGACAGGAGGTGTGGCGCGTGGTCTTGTGACAGCTGCGATGGTTCTCGTTGTGGCGCTCTTCTTTACCAAACTCATGATCTCTAGCGTGCTTATTCTTTTGTTGTTTGGTATTTTGACGAGCATTTTCTTCTCACTTCTCGGATTGATCGTTGCTATCTATGCCAAGAACTTTGATGGCGTGTCTATTATTCCAACTTTTGTTCTTACTCCGCTCACCTATCTTGGTGGAGTGTTCTACTCTATAAAGATGCTCCCAGACTTTTGGCAGATCGTATCGCATGCCAATCCTATTTTCTACATGATAAACGGCTTCCGGTATGGATTCTTGGGCTTTACGGATACTTCGCTTCTGGTGAGTGCCGGACTCCTTGTTGTTTTCTGCCTCGGAGCACTTTTGTTTACCTTGTATTTGTTTCAGAGTGGTCGAGCACTTCGCACTGGTTAGAATTTAAAACTTGAGAAAAATACTATGGAAGAGAATAAAGTAGTACGTGAAGGTTGCTGTGGCGGAGGTTGCTGTGGCGGACTGACACACGAAGAAGATCGTATCTTGAATCAAAAGGGAACTGAAGCTCCTTTTACCAGTCCTTTGTATACAGAAAAGCGACCAGGAACGTATATTGCCAAAGATACCAAAGAACCTGTTTTTCGATCAGAACAAAAATATGAATCTGGAAGTGGATGGCCAAGTTTTTGGGCACCGATTTCTCCAGAGGCTATTAAGACCGATGAAGATACATCTCATGGTATGAAGCGTACAGAAGTGCTTTCAACCGATGGCGGACACTTGGGACACGTCTTTAATGACGGTCCAGAGCCAACGGGTCTTCGTTATTGTATCAATGGTGCAGCACTTCAGTTTATTCCTGATGAGGAAGGTGACCAGAAGGAGTAATTTTTCTTTTTGAAAAGTAAAATTATGAATCTCAAAAAAGCTATTTTTGGAGCAGGGTGTTTTTGGGGAGTAGAAGCACTGTTTCGCAAAGTGCCCGGCGTAACGGAAGCATTTTCTGGGTATACAGGCGGAACAACAGAGAATCCAACGTACGAAGAGGTGTGTCGTGACACAACAGGACATGCAGAAGCAGTGGAAGTAACGTATGATGCCGATGTTGTGTCATATGAGAGACTTCTAGAAGTTTTTTGGATGAATCATAATCCGACCACTCCAAACCAACAGGGGCCTGATCGTGGTTCGCAGTATCGCTCGGCTATTTTTTACTTTGATGATAAGCAAAAGCGTCTTGCAGAAGAATCCAAGGAGGCGTTGGGGCAATCTGGTACATGGCCGAAGCCTATTGTGACAGAAATCTCTCCTGCGAAGCCTTTTTACAAGGCAGAAGAGTATCACCAGCGCTATTTTGAGAAACTCGGAGTCGAACCGACGTGTCATTTGTAGGGCTTGCTATTTTCTTTGATTTGCGCTATAATAACAGTGTTGTAAGTTTTCGCTCTGGAGTTTCGCTGACAGTCAAGAGCCCCGAGTTACCAAACTCAAAGTCTCTCGCCAGTAGGGCCAGGTAAGCAGAAGGTCACCTTACACGGTAATTAGGCAAGAATTTGATATGGCAACGAAACTCTATGTTGGTGGTGTTTCTTATAACACTACTGACGAAGGTCTCCAGGCAGCATTTGCCCAGGCCGGAAGCGTCGTTTCTGCTAAAATCATTATCGATCGTATGACAAACCGCTCACGTGGATTTGCATTCGTCGAAATGGCCACAGATGAAGATGCTCAAAAGGCTATCGAAATGTGGAATGGCAAGGAACTTGACGGTCGCAACCTTACTGTCAACGAAGCACGTCCTCTCGAGGAACGTCCTCGTACTGGTGGTAACGGAGGCGGACGTGATTTCGGTGGTAACCGCGATGGCGGAAGCCGCTGGTAATCAGCATCCAAAGAAAACACCCCTTTATCGGGGTGTTTTTTTATTGCCAAATTTCTAATAATATCTCTTTCTCATCTTTTTAAAAAGTAACATAATTCCGCGATCACGGAATTATGTTACCAAAGGAAGGAGGTTATTTGAGGAGGGTTTTGAAGGGCATGGCTTGGGTGCCGACAAATCCTGGAAGATATTTTTTGTTGATAGCCAAAAGAAGACGGACGATTGGGAAAAGGTAAAAACGATTAAGGAGCGCCGAATCAATGAAGCGGTACTTTTTGTCTCTGCGGATCAGTGTACGAAGCATGAGGGCGGCCCGTTTGGTATCGAGTGTTTTGGATATGGAGAATTTGAAGAAGCCAGGGTATTTCTTGTCGTACTCGGCTACTTTTTTGTGGAGTTCTTCAAGGGTGATTTTGCTTTCGAGGGCTTTGCGACAGAAGTAGAGAATAAAGAGTGTGTCGGTGATAAAGGTGTTTCTTGGTACGTCACAGGATTGTCCAAGAAGGTGGAGTTCACGGATATCTTGTTCGCTTAGATCAACTGTGTCGTTGATGATGACGCTGAAGTAGGATTTGATGAAGCTGTTTATAGTGATGTTGTCCCAAAAGATCCAGAGAAGTGGAGGAACACGGAGTTTGCGGAAATAGAGAACTGGCTCGTTATCCTGATACATGATTTCTTTCGACACAGCATTGTACTGTTTTAAGTACTCGATCATTTTTTCGTTGCCAAAGAAATCGACGATACATTGTTCGGCGGTTTTTCGGCCTTTGAAGATTTCGAGTGTCGAGATGGTATTGAGCTCGACCCAGGGTGAGGAATTTTCGAGGAAGGTCACTCGGTTGCTTTTGCGCCAACCGCCGGTCATGCACCAGACAAAAATACCGACAAGGTGGGGATTGTTTTTGAGTGCCTGATAGTACTTCTCATAGTCCCATCCAGTATAAAAGGGAAGTTCGCCAAAGCCATCGTATTCACGACGAGTTTGCAGTTCGATAATGAGATGGTAGCCGTGGGTTTCGAAAAGGGGATTGAGTTCGAGGTTGCGGAAGAAATCGGTTTCTCCGTATTTGATAGAAATAACCAGGCTATTGCTTTTGATGCCTTTGAATACTTCGGTAAATGTTTTGCGATTCCAGATCATATCACCAATACGATAGGCACCGACAGACCAAGTGCGGAAGATCCAGGTTTTGTCGTGTTTTTCAAAAAGCGGAAGAAGTTTTTTGAGATACATCCTTGCTTGCTTGGCATTTTTTATGGTCAAGCGACTTTTGAAGGCTCCTTCACGATCGATGCCATCGCATTCTCCAACACGCGTGATAATACCGGCAACGGCGTATTCCTCGAAGAGGTGCGTCAGCGAGCGTTCAATGATGTGAATAATTTTTTTGTGACTTCCTTTGGTGTAGCGTTCGATCTCTTGATTGAAATACATGACATCAAAATTGACGAAGACTTTGATGTTGTGACGAGTAGCTAACGCAAAGAGTTCGGTGTACAACTTCTTGTATTCACAAAGCTTTTCTTGGAGGGCTTCGGGATAGATATCGAGAGTCACGAGATGAGGGAGGTCATCTATGGAGATAGCATTGTAGCCAAGAGCGGAGATGCGCTCAATGAAACGTTCAAAACGCGCAATAATTCGCTCGTGGTGATGGATTATTCCTTCCTCATCGTAGAGTGGGGTCGTAGACCAATTGTGAGGAGGGTTTTTCTCGTCCACAAATGGACCGAGAGCATCAATAAGATAGAGTTTCATTTGAATTTTTTGTTTTGTCCTTTTATTTTAGCATACCGAGAGCCCTTTTTAGAGGCTTGATTCTCAGGTATTTCTCTGGTATAGTGGACTTTGTATTAGAAATTTGGAGAGATGGCCGAGCGGCTGAAGGCAC
>JBBTWC010000029.1:20526-25365 GCA_038062975.1 Patescibacteria group bacterium
ATTTGGAGAGATGGCCGAGCGGCTGAAGGCACCACACTGCTAACGTGGCATGGGGTAAAACTCATCCAGGGTTCGAATCCCTGTCTCTCCGCACTGAAAGAAAAGAGCTTGCCTATTTAGGGGAAGCTCTTTTCTTTTGCTGGTAGAGACAGGGATAAGGAGTATATTATTATACATAAAGGCCTCATTTTACATTAAAGAAAAACAGTATGGAAACAAAGGTAATTATCATTCATGGAAATCAGGGAGGGACTGGAAATGACTGTTGGATTCCGTGGTTGAGGACTGAATTGGAGAAGGAAGGTTTCGAGGTGCTCAATCCGACGATGCCGGATAATGAGACTGCCAAGAGCTCTTTGTGGTTACCGTATATCGAAAACGAACTGAAAACTGATGAAAATACGATTCTCGTCGGCTGGTCATCGGGAGCAGTCGCTGCTATGCGGTATGCGGAAACACACAAAATACTGGGATCTGTGCTGATCGGTGCTTGTTATACAGATCTAGGAGATGATATTGAAAAAGTTTCTGGATATTATGATGAGCCCTGGCAGTGGGATACTATTCGAAAGAATCAGGAGTGGATTGTACAATTTGGATCAGTAGATGATCCTGTTATACCGATTGAAGAAAGTCGATTTGTGAGTGAGAAGCTTAATTCAGAATATACTGAATTTACAGACAAGAAACATTTTGGATGGCCCGATCCTATGGATACTTTTCCAGAACTTCTTACCTCGATTCTTCAAAAAACGAAGCAGGCTAACGGGCAATAACGATTCCGTAGACGCTTTTAGCACCAGATTTTTTGAGAACTTTGGCGCATTCTTCCAAGGTGGCACTGGTAGTCGCAACATCATCTATCAGCCAAATGCTTTTTCCTTTGATGTCCGGAGTAAGTGCGGGATCAAGGATAAAAGCATTAGAAAGATTGGCGAGGCGCTCAGTACGCGAGAGCGTCTTTATTTGTGGCTTAGTGTACCGAATGCGTTTGAGTGTATTTTCGTAAAACGGAATTGGAATTTCCGGAGTGATGTTTTCTGATATGTTTTTTGCAAGAAGTGAGGCTTGATTGAAACCTCGAAAACGGAGACGTCTTTTATGAAGCGGAACCGGCAGAATGACATCAGGCAGAGGGAGATTGCTCTTTGTGAGTGCATCTATGAGGATTTCTGAGAGTGGTACCGAGACGCCGGGTACGAAGCGGTATTTAAAGGTATGGATAGCGCGAGCAACAATTGGAATCTGATAGTAGGTGGCTGAAAAAATGCCATCGAGAGCAGTACTCCCTTTGCATTCAAAACAGGTGGCACCGAGTGTATGACTTTCTTTTTTACAGAGCGGACATTCTTGTTCGATACGAAGAGGAATTTTCTTTTGACAGTCAGCACAAATCCAAGCACCTCTTTTTTGGCAGGCGAGACAGAGGATAGGAAAAACAGCATCCAGAAAGATACTGAACAAACTCTTTTTTTGAGAAGAAGAAGCAAGTGGCTCTAGAGGCACACGACTTGGTTATTTTTGAGAGCAAGACGCACAGACTTTGTTTCTGGAGCATTGATAATTTTTTCTGCTACAGCGTGTTCGAGGATGTCTTGGACATTTTTTCGAACGAGACGAGCGCCTTGTTCTGGAGCGAAGCTTTTCTTAGCGATGAAACGAGCAACGGTCATTGGACAGGTGAGGCGAACATTGGTTTCTTTTAGTCGCTTGGCGAGCGAGGCGATTTCAAGTTTCGTGATACTTTCTATCGCTTCTGGAGACAGGGCATTGAAGACAATGATCTGATCGAGTCTGGCTAAGAGTTCAGGCTTGAGTTCTTTTTTGAGATCGGCCAATACTTCGCGTTTGGTTGTTTCGAACTGGTCAGTTGAAGATTTCTTTTCTGATTTAGAAAAACCAATACGGGCTGATTGGGTGAACGCAGCGGTGCCGATATTGGAAGTGAGGAGCACCAGAGTATTTCGGAAACTTACTTTGCGACCTTCGGCATCAGTAAGAAATCCTTCATCGAGGATCTGCAAAAGGACATTAAAGACATCTGGGTGGGCTTTTTCTATCTCATCAAACAAGACGACGCTGTACGGTCTGCGACGCACCTGTTCGGTAAGCTTTCCTCCTTCACCGTAGCCAACGTAGCCTGCTGGTGCTCCGATAATCTGGGCAACGCTGTGGCGTTCCATGAATTCGCTCATATCCAGACGAATAAGCGCGCTTCTGTCACCAAAGAATTCAGTAGCCAGGATTTTTCCGATCAAGGTTTTTCCAACACCGGTTGGTCCAAGGAACAGGAAAGAGCCAAGCGGACGATTGGGATCACCGATTTGCGAAAGAGAACGAAGGAGGGTTTCCTGGATAGCTTTTGAGGCTTCGCTCTGACCGATCAGTTGTTTATCGAGTGTACGCTTGAGGCGTTCAAGTTTTTCTTTTGGTTGTTCCTTGGCTAGTTTGGTAAATGGAATGTTGGCCATACGAGAAACGGTAGCCAAGATGTGTTCCTCGGTAACCACCGGGATGGTAACGGCGCTTTCCTGTTCCTCGTTTTCTTTTTCGGTAGCAATTTTTTTAAGAAGAGCTTTCTCTTTGGTGTGCCACTTGGCCGCTTCGTCGTAATTTTCTTCTTTGATGAAGGTATCTTTTTGTTTTTGGGCTTGGCGAAGATTGCGCTCAAGAGTCGCAATAGCCTTGGTCAGGGTTTGGTCTATTTCTGAATGTTTGGCGAGAGCCGAAGCCTCGTCGATGATGTCAAAGGCTTTGTCTGGGAGGAATCGATCGGGGATATAGCGGACGCTAAGTTCTACCGCAAGGTTAATAACGGCGGTTGGGAGCTTGATAGCATGAAAGCGCTCGTAGCTTGCTTTGGCAGCTGTGAGAATGCGTTTGGCTTCATCAGAAGTCGGCTCAGAGAGAGTGAGTGTCTGGAAGCGTCGATCAAGAGCAGGATCTTTTTCAAGATGTTTCTTGTACTCAGCGAGCGTTGTAGCTCCGATACACTGGATATCGCCTCGGGAAAGAGCGGGTTTTAGGATATTGGCCGCGTCTAATCCACCGGTGGTATTTCCAGCACCGATGATGGTGTGAATTTCGTCTATAAAAAGAATAATGTCTTTATTCTGTGAAGCTTCTTTGATGATGTCTTTAAGGCGAGCTTCAAATTCTCCTCGGAAGTTGGTTCCGGCGACCACTAACGCAAGATCAAGAGAAAGAATGCGCTTTCCACGGAGATTCTTTGGAATGTTGCCACTCTTTATTTTCTTGGCCAAAGCGGTAACCAGAGAGGTTTTGCCCACTCCTGGTTCACCAATAAGAAGAGGGTTATTCTTTTCTTTTCGAGAGAGGATTTGCGTCAGGCGTTCGGTCTCGGTCTCGCGTCCCACATAGACTTCTTGACCATTGTAGTCATCTAAAGAGAGATCGACAGAAAATTGATCAAGGGAAGGGGTGTTGGTGGATTTCCCAGCAGGTTGTTTTCCGAGGAGGTTTTCTGGAAGATCGAGCATCTTGGCCAGTTGTGGAAAGTGATCGAAGCTGAGATGGGAAGAAAGAGTCGCTTCAATTTTCTTTTCGTCGATATCAAGGGAAAGGAAGATTTCATCCAAGGTAGGATAATCTGATTCCATGAGGGCATACACGAGGTGTTCTGTACCGACGTATGGGTATTGAAATTGGCTGGCGAGAAAATAGGCTCGCTGGAGGACTTCTTTTAAGGGGTTGGAAAGAGGGAGGGCTTGTGAAAGTGGGAAGGCTTTTCCTTTGCTCTTCTTCTTTAAACAGAGCTTCGCGAGCTTTTCTTTCTGAAAGCCCATGCTTTCAAGGAGAACGCTTCCGAGGCTTCCGCTTTCCATAAAGATAGCCAAGAGGAGGTGTTCTGGTTCAACGGATTCTGTCCGGGTGTAGCGAGCAATATCACGAGCTTCTTTGAGGCTGTGCCGTGCGTGCAGGGTAAGTTTTTGAGTAAAGGCTGTTTCGAGCATAGGAAAATAGTTTCTATAAGTAGTATATCATTGTATTTTTTCTTGTCCCGAGTGTCAACTTGCAAGATATGTGCGTACATGGTCGCTTCTGTACTTTTGAAAAGAGGAGAAATATGGTATGGTAGAGCAAAAGAAACCTAAGATAAAAAGAAAAAATGCTCGGATTAACAAAACCCTACTTTCTTGGCGTAGATTTTGGAACTTCTTCGATCAAGGCAGTAGAACTTACTCTCAAACAAGGAAAGCCATATCTCTCAAATTTTGGCCAAGTGGATCTGACCGCTTTGGAAAAAGGAGAGCTTTTTTCGCAGAACAGTTCCTATGATCAGGAATTAGTGCTGTACCTTAGAGCGTTACTCAGTAGACTCAAGCCAAAGAGCGGATCCGCTTCGGTGGCGATGCCGGCTTTTATCGGATTGATTTCGCTGATTGAATTTCCAGAAATGGAAGAAAAAGAATTAGAAGAGGCTATTCAGTTTGAAGCGCATAAATATATCCCCTCACCGCTCCAGGATATTGCGCTCAGTTGGGATGTTGTTGGTATTCAACCAGCTGTTCCGGGAAATAGTGCTCGAATGGAGGTGTTGCTGGTAGCAGCGTTGAAAAAAGAAGTAGAGCGGTATCGTGGATACGTAGAGGCAGTGGATTTAAAAATGGATTTTTTGGAATTGGAAACTTTTTCATTGGTGCGTTCGACGCTCGGTGATGAGCCAGGACTTCGAATGGTGATTGATATTGGTTCTCGAGCGACAAATCTTGTTTTGGTAGAAAGTGGAGTTGTACGGGTGAGTCGAAACCTGGATACTGGAGGAAAGGATTTAACCAGGACGCTGATGGAAGGGCTGGATATTACTCAAGAGCGCGC
>JBBTWC010000029.1:25465-27320 GCA_038062975.1 Patescibacteria group bacterium
AAAAAGAAATCGGTATCAATCAAAGATATTTTCAATAAAAAAATTTAATCTCTTTATACTATCGTTATGGCGGGTATCAATCTTTCGCAATCAAACGAGACTCGGAAAGTCTCAGGAAAGGCTCTAGTCGATACGGGACTGATTGTTCTCGTCGTTTTTACTACGCTCGTTGTGTTGGTATGGGGAGGGCTTCGTGTATATATGTATACCGTAAATAAGGAAATTGCTTCGCTTCAGGCATCTATTGATGGTTACGGCGCACAGCTAAAGGGAGATAAAGTAGATCGTGTGGCAGATATGAGCGAACGTCTCGCGTATATGGAGAAGAACAATGGTGAGGCAATAAATGTTCCTGATCTTATGAGGCAGCTGGAGCGTCTGACAATTCCGGAAATAAGTATTACAAAATATGAGTACGATAACGCTGAGAAGCTTCTCCATATTTCTGGAACAACAACAAACTTTCGTTTTGTTGCTCAGCAGCTTACAAGTTTTCGAGAAGAAAGTCCTTTGGAGAATATTCAGATAGAGAAATTAGGGAATATAGACAAGGGAAAAATATCCTTTATTTTAAAAACGACTCTTGATAAATAAAATAAGTCTATGAAAATCAAAGTACTCGTTGTCCCTTCTCTTGCTGTTTTGAGTCTCGTGCTCATTATTGGTTTCATTAAACCAGATTACGATACGCTCCAGGAACAACGGAAAATCTTAGAGGAGAAAAAAATGGAAGTTGCGAATGTGGATGCTGTTGTAAAAAGTGTCGATACTCTTAATAATTCTTTGGATTCTCAAAAGGAGACAGAGGATTTTGTGGCGCGCTATTTCCCGAAAATGCTTGATCAAGGCAGGGTGATAGACGCTGTGAATTTCTTAGCCTCTCAATCAGGATTATTGATTATTGGAGTTGATGTTAATGAATCGGTAAAGGAGATGGAAGATAAGGATATTGTGCTTGAAACAGCACCTTCCCCGCTTGCTCTTCCGAATGGAAGTCCTTTGCCAGCATCTGTTGCTCCATATGCTGCACCAGTAGCGAGAAGCTATGCTACTACAGTAACCGCTCAGGGGTCGTATGAAAATATTAAGACCTTTCTCGAAAAAATGAATCGATTGGATCGAATTCATTCAGTCGCCCTCTTTTCGGTCGGCGTGAATGATAAAGTGCTTCAGGCAAGTCCTGTAGAAGCAGCTCCTTCTGGAGAGCTTATTGTGACGTTTGAAGCAAATTTTAAGTATTTGATTCCACAGATGGTTGGAAGCGCTCTTTCGGTGCCAGTATTTAAAGAACCAGCTTTGAAGTTTGATGTTGCAAAGGTTACAGAAGAAGCTATTTCGGGCAATGTACCTGATTTGAATCTTGGAGAAGTGGGAAAGGCAAATCCTTTCCAATAGGATTTCTTTGGTGGTCGAGATAATGTTTTCTTTATGCCTGATACAGAGGTAAAAACAGCAGATACGCCTACTCCTCCGACGGTTGTTACAGAAGAGGTGGTTACAGGCGAAGCTCAAGCAAAGGCTTTGGGCATTCCCTATCTTTCTGCGCTTCCAAAAGATTTTGACAAAGCACTCCTGAACCTTATCTCAGAAGATACGGCAGAGAAATATGGGATGGTTCCTTTTCGAAAAGAAGGAACAATGCTGTATGTTGCCATGTTGAATCCCCAGAATTTTGAGGCACTCAATGTGCTGCGTTTTTTGGCTGAAAAGGAACGTCTTGGAATTGAAGTCTATATGATAGACCCCAAGGTGTTCGAAGAGATAATGAAGCTGTATACCGGTACCGATAGTGCGCTTTCTAATGCTATTCAGTCGCTCAAGCAAGAGGATATTGCTATGAGTGCCGACGAGGAAG
>JBBTWC010000030.1:0-10566 GCA_038062975.1 Patescibacteria group bacterium
TTGGTTTGGGCAATTTCCAAAACCAATTCTGGGAATTTAGAAAGTTCGCGTACCAGCTCCTTCTCTTTTGGATGAAAGGAAATTGAATCACTCGCAACCTCCCCTGAAAATCCAAGTACTCTGGCTTTCTCACGAATGCTTTCAATTCTGGCATGAGCATACTGCACATACGGTCCTGTTGCGCCATCAAGACGAACCGACTCTTCAATATCAAACTCAATCTTACTTGCCCCACTGTGCTTGAGCATAGCGAAACGAATTGCTCCAAGTGCAATTGATTTTGCATCTGGCGATTCCGGAAACTGCTTGGTTACCCTAGCAACAACATCATCGATCAATTGCTGAGCTGGAATAATATTCCCCTTGCGAGATGACATTGTTTCTCCACCTTTCAAAGCGACGAACTCGTACCCGACATGCTCCATCTTCTTATGAAAACCGTAGAGCTCGAGCACCTTAAAGAGTTGCTTGAAATAGAGTGACTGACGAATATCTACGACATAGATACTCCGATCAATTTTATACTCTTCAAATTTCTTTTTTGCTAGCGGAATGTCTTTGAGTCCATACAAAGCACTCCCATCACTACGGACCAAGACTAATACCCCAAGATTATCTGCTTCAAGATCAGCGATAACAGCCCCCTCACTTTCCCTTACAATACCCTTCTCTAAAAGCTCTGGGAGTATTTTCTTACCAGCTTCTTCTTCAATACTCTCATAAAAAAATACATCAAAAGATACTCTAAGCTCCGCATAAATACGATTAAATTCATCCAAAGACCATTGTTTCGTTTTCTCCCAAAGAGCCACAAGTTCCGGATCCCCTGCTTCAAACCTTTTCTGAAGTGCCTTGAAAGCTCCTTCGTTCTCTGGGTTTTCATCAATTTTCTGCTGGGCTTCCGAATACACCTTACCGAGAAACTCTGCTTTGTTTCCAATAGATTCAAAATTTTCGTCCTTATACAAGGTCACCAATCCCCATAAACATTTTCCAATGTGTGTCCCTGTGTCTCCAATATAGTTTGCAGCGATTACTTCGTTGCCTGTTTTCCGCATAACGTTCACGAGAGTATTCCCAATAAAAACGTTACGTAAGTGTCCAATATGAAATTCTTTGTGAGTATTTGGATTAGAATACTCCACTAGTACCTTTTCTGGATTCTTTGTAAGGATTCCCTCTCCAGAAAGTGTCTTTGTAAGGACACTTCGAAAATAAGAATCTGCACAGACAAAGTTCAAGTGTCCTGGACCAGCCACCTCTATAGATGAGACACCTTCAATATTTAAACTTCCCTTAATGCTCTCAGCTATTTCATGAGGAGGTTTTCCGGCAAGCTTGGAAAGAACCAATGCAATATTCGTTGTGAATTCTCCAAAGCTTTCATCCTTTGGATATTCAACTTTTATTTCTGGAATATCAAAAGAAGAAAGCGCTCCAGCTTCCTGGAGTCCTTGTATAGCTTCTCTGATTTTTTGTTCTAGCAATTGCTTCATGTCTCTATAGTATCTAAAAAGAGAGGTTTACGCACGAGAAAGAGCAATTTTCTTCTGATAAGGTTCGTGTACCTTCTCGTTTCCACGCGTTTTACGATATTCCTTCTGTTCTGCTTCTGAGAGATGAACAATAGACTGGCACTCAGCACTACAAGCACCAGAAAACTTTTCAGCACACGCTTTGCACTGAATAAACAAGAGGTTGCAAGCAACGTTGGCACAATTTGTATACTCGTCACACGCTTCATTGCACTGGTAACACTTTCCCAAAACATCGTCTGTGATACGTTCACCGATACGCTCATCAAAAACAAAGTTCTTCCCTTTAAACTGTGACGAAAGTCCTTCGCGCTCTATCTGATGTTTGTAATCAATAATCCCACCGTGCAATTGATTCACATCTTTGAATCCATGGTGCTTCAGATAAGCACTCGCCTTCTCGCAACGAATACCTCCAGTACAATACAAAAGTACTTTCTTCTCTTCATTCCCAGCCAGCTGCTCTTTTACCATCGGAAGCTCTTCTTTAAACGTATAGGCATCCGGAGTAATAGCGCCTTCAAAACGTCCGATAGCAGATTCATAGTTATTGCGCATATCAACGACTACTGTGTCGGGATTCAGGGAAAGTTCGTTCCATTCTTTGGCAGTCAGATGTGTCCCAACATTCGTCACGTCGTACTCTTCCTTCTTCAGACCATCAGCTACAATCTGATGTCGTACTTTTATAGTCAATTTCCAAAAAGCGTCATTTTTCTGCTCTACACCGACCTTAAAAGGGACATCCTTAAATTCTTTCCGAGCATAGAGTTTCTCTTGAAATTCTTGCCACTTCGGTTCTGGAACACTCATTTGAGCATTAATTCCTTCGGTAGAAAGATAAATACGTCCAAAACAACCAAGTGCTGACCATTCGGAAAACAGCTCATTTCGGAGCTCTTTTGGATCGGAAATCAACACGTATCTATAAAAAGACACAACAATTCGCTTGAAATCTTCTTGTTCCAAGCGCTTCAAAGCCTCTTCTTTCGAGAGGTGATTACGGAGTTTGTGTAGGAGATTCTTCTTTTTCATACAGCCTATCCTAGCGCAGAAATCAGAAAAAGTGAAGGCAGCGCCCCTCCTGAAATAATTCTCAGAAAAATTCCCTCCAAAGGAATCAATGTCCACTTTCTTTCATGTCGGACTCTCGCATCACCGCATCAAACACATTCTTATTTTCTTCTCCCGTAACTTCCAAGACGCCCCAGGCTCCACGATCTATTCTTGCAAGAGCATGATCTACCAGTATGTACCGTCCAGGAACATCTACGGTAAAGTCGGCTATCGCCGCTCCGCCAGCAGGAACTACAGTAGTCTGAACATTTCGAAACACAGCTCCGCCTATGGAAGCTTCTGGGTAGACGGTATCAAAAATCTCGCCAATCATATGCATCGAAGAGACATGATTCACTCCTCCGTTTCCAAAATAAATTCGAACTTTCTCTCCAGTCCGAGCCGTCATTTTTCCATTTATTCCGCCTGTTCTCCCGTTAAAAACAATGTATTCTGCATCGGCACTCAACATCTTCTCGGTATCTACTACTTGTAACCCGCGAGTTCCCATCTTTCCCGCTGTATAGAACTCACCTTGCATAACATAAAATTCTTTGTCGACAGGAGGCAACGGCTCTTTTGGCTCTACTAAGATCATTCCATACATGCCATGAGCCATATGATTGGCTACATTTGGATGCGCGCAGTGATACACAAACAAACCTGGGTTGAGAGCTCGAAAACGGAAATCCCTCGACTCACCAGGAGCGACGTTCGTGACCATAGCCCCTCCCCCTGGGCCGGTGACCGCATGCAAGTCGATACTGTGATGATGCAGACTCGAAGGATCATTCGTCAGTGTCAGATGCACCATATCCCCTTCACGCACACGAAGCATTGGACCAGGAACGGTTCCATCAAATGTCCAATAATTTATCATCACTCCGGGAGCCATCTCGGACAATACTTCTTTCGCGGTAAGATGGATTTCTACTTCTTGTCCTTCCTGATCCTGGCCCAGAGGAGCCGGAACATCACTTGGATTTCTGGCGATATCAGATACTCGCGCATACTTATCTACGTGCGCAAAAAAAGCAACAACATTTTTTAATGGCAACCATGGACCATCCGAAGGACCATACGTTTTTAAATTAAATGGATACGCCACCTTGTCTGGAATACCTGCCGGAAGATAAAAGAACAAAAACGCTCCAAAGAAAAGTACGAACAAAAGAAGGGCTACTTTCTTAGAATGCAGTTTGCGCAACACTATAAATACAAAAATGGCTCCTGCCAAGGCTCCGAGCGCTAGTCCAACCCCCTGAAAGAAAAGATATTTAATAAGAGAAAAGAAACCTAGGAGTTCGGGCATATACGTAATTTTATTTTTATAAAAACCCCTACCCCAAGGAATGATAGCTTTCTATCATCCCCTTTTCTTCCTCATAATACCATATAAGAAATCCCTCTACTGCAACATTTCCTTTATGGCCTAAAATCAAGAAAAAACCTTTACAAAAAGGCTTTTTTGGGCTAAAGTAAGGGCACTTTTATGACTTTAATTGCCACCAACCGAAGAGCCGGATTCGATTATGACCTCTCTGACCGCTATGAGGCCGGTTTGGTATTGACCGGATCTGAGGTAAAAGCCGTAAAAGCTGGGAGGGCAAGCCTCAAAGGAAGCTTTGTGACGGTCCGTGGCAATGAACTCTACCTGACAAACTCCCTTATCCCCCGTTATGAGCACGCTCACCGAGATACCGTCCATGAATCCAGTCGCCCCCGAAAACTCCTCCTTCGGAAGCGAGAAATCCGCTCATTGATAGGAAAAGCAAGGACTGAAGGCTTGACATTAGTGCCTATTCGCTTGTATACTAAGAAACAACTTGTGAAGTTGGAATTTGGCGTTGGAAAGGGAAAAAGGACGATTGATAAGCGTCAATCCATCGCAAAACGAGAAGATAAAATTCGAACTGATCGAGTCATAAAGACTCAGAAGTTCAATTAATTTAGACAGTCGCCGTTTGTGTCGCAAGCGCCAAAAACGGGGGTTGTTTAGACTCGACAGAATGTACTTTCAAAATAAGCAAGCCGACCTTGAGAATATGGTCGTTAATATCGTTCTCAAACTGATAACTGCAAACTTTATCACAAAGACGAAGAACGCAATTGCGCAAGCTTTTGCCCCTTCTTACGCTCTTGCCATCGCTTAATTGCGTAGGCCATCGGACTCTTGATTCCTGATAGAGATTCTCCGGTGCCAAAATTTCAGGACGGTCTCGATATTTCCTTTCTTGTCTATCGAATCACTGTAGTTGCGAAAAGAAAGCTTGATTGAGGGTTTGGTCTACTTCTCACCTCCTTCCACGTACCAAAAAGCAGACTACGCTTGTAGAATATTTTGAAAAAACATGACTGGACATGGGTGCAATTCCCATCAACTCCACCATTTTAATAATAAGAAAAAGAAGTTGAGACGAAGACGTCATAACCGACCGAAGCCAAAAGTGCAAGTCAAGGACCGCCTGCGCGTCAATGACCAGATTCTCGTACCCGAGGTAATAGTGATTGATCTTAACGGAGAAAATCACGGCCTCATGGAGATTTCTGCCGCTATTGCTTTGGCTCAGGAACAAGAAGCTGATCTCGTAGAGGTCTCTCCTCTTGCCAAGCCACCCGTCTGCAAGATTACCGATTACGGAAAATTGCAGTATCGTCAGGCAAAGCAAGAGCAGCAGGCCAAAGCGAAGCAGAAGAAAATTGATATCAAGGGTATCCGCATTGGGTTCCGTACCGATACTCACGATCTTCTCTTTAAAAAGAGTCAGGCTGAAAAGTTCCTCACCAAAGGTCAAAAAGTACGTATCGAGATAGTCCTCCGTGGCCGAGAAAAAGCCATGCTCGACAAAGCTCGTGAAAATCTCAATGTTTTCCTGAAAACCATCGCTGTCCCCTATCGTTTCGAAGAAGAGGTCAAAAGAGGTCCGATGGGATTCAACGCCATGATTGTTCCCGAATAACCACTCATCTATTCACAAGATTATGAAGCAGAAAACTAATAAGTCACTCGTAAAGAAAGTGAAAGTGACTGGAACCGGAAAACTCAAGACTCGTGCTACCGGACAAAACCATCACAACTCACGTGATAACGGTGCTCAGACTCGCGCGAAGCGTAAAGACAACGACGTATACCCAGCAGTAGCCAGAAACATCAAGAAGGCTCTCGCCGTTACGAAATAAGGATTCTAACTCGACCACATTTTACTGAAAAATTTTATGACCAGAGTCAAACGAGGCGTCATGACGAAAAAGCGCCACAAGAATGTTCTGAAAGCTGCAAAAGGATTCCGTTGGGGACGCAACAACCTGTTCCGTACCGCCAAGGAAGCCGTCATCAAAGCTGGTAAGTACGCTCACCGTGACCGTCGCGCTAAGAAGCGTTCATTCCGAGCCCTTTGGATTGTCCGT
The DNA here is from genome assembly GCA_038062975.1 of Patescibacteria group bacterium. Taxonomy (GTDB): domain Bacteria; phylum Patescibacteriota; class Minisyncoccia; order Moranbacterales; family UBA1568; genus UBA1568. The sequence goes on from JBBTWC010000030.1 coordinate 6,000, forward strand.
CTCAACAACGCACTTCGTCTCCACGGACTGACATACGCCAAATTCATCGCTTTAGAAAAGGAAAAGAATTTCGTTTTGGATCGCAAAGTACTCTCGGAACTTGCCGTAGAGAATCCAGAAACCTTCAAGACCTTTGTAGAAAAAGTAAAGTAAAGAAGAAGAAATCAAAAACCCGCCAGATGGCGGGTTTTCTTTTATCTCTTTTTGAAAAGTCGTGTCGTTCGAAAAAAGAAGAGGACTCCTACCGCAAGAGAAGCTCCGAGTCCGTCAAAGAGAACATCTTGGATTTTCGATCCCCGAAAAGGAACAAAAAATTGATGAAGCTCATCCGTAACCGCATACATGAGGCAAAATACAAAAGAGAGCGCTAGTACACTATTTTTCGGATGCCCTTTATAGAGGACAGAGAAGAACCGCACTGCCAAAATTAAAAGAATAAAATACTCTACTACGTGAGCGCCTTTTCGTTCAAAAAGATACCAAGGTCCCGGATCGAACGCATACGGACTTCCTGGCATTGAAGAAAAAACAAAAATAAGAAACATCCACAACAAGAGAGCGACCAAACGAAAGAGAAATGTAGAAGAAAAATCTTTCTGAAACATACTCCCTAACGCTTCTTGTCGAACTTCTCAACGGCATCTCGAGACAAATCAAAAAGCGCGTAAAATGGAAGCCATATCCAGAGCGTCTTCTTGAGAAAGTCATCGACAACTTTAGAAAGATTCATAGAAATTTACTTACTTTTATGTCCTTCGGGATTAATTTCGTACACAACATCTTTTTTCTCAACAACAATCCTCCAGCCTTCTTTTTCAGCCATGGCCTTGAGATTTTGATTCGGATTGAAGGCGATTGGATGCGCCACAAGTCTCAGAAAGCTTCCGTCTGACTCAGTGTCTCCAATACCATAGGAATCTTCAAGTGTGCACCCTTCTTCTTCAATAAATTTCATTACGACGTCACCTTTATTCTGCGAAGGCTCAAAAGACGCCTCTCCAGTGTAACGACCATCTTTATCGGTAGCATAGACACTTCCAAATACTTTATCAAATTTCAAATACTGCTCATTATATTCTTCCACAATTTCCAAAGGCGATCCGGAAATTACCATCAAAAAGTACCCTTCTTTTCGGAGCATCGCAATGGTTTCCTCTGCAAAAATATAGGTACGCTTCGAATGAAACGGGATAACAATCTTACTGGCTCGTTCTACATCTTCTTTGGTACAACCTCCAATGTACTTTGAATACAGTTCCACAAGAGCCTTACGATAATCTTCATATGTTCCTGCATGTTCCAGCCAACCCGAATATACTTCCGTCAAACGAGTTCTGGCTTCAATTGGGAAAAGCTTCATCCACACGAGCTCATTGATAAGCTCGAAATGAAGATTCTTACGAAAAATCGTTCCATCGATATCGAGAATGGCAATCTTTTGTTTCTTTTTTGGCATATTTTTTATTTACTCTCCTCTCTCTATTCTACTGGTTATTTGATAGAGGGCAATGCCCGAGGCTACAGAGACATTTAACGAATTTTTCTTCCCCCGCATTGGAATCTCTAGTATGACATCACATTGATCCAAAACTTCTTTATCCACTCCGCTCACCTCATTCCCTATGAGCACTGCAGTGTTTCCTTTTGGTTTCCAATCACGATAATCCACGCTTTTTTCACTCTGCTCAAGTGCCACAAGAATATATCCCTCTTTTGTAAGTTCAGACAGAAGATGCTGAAGCGACTCAGCTCTCCTCCAAGGCATCGTCTCTTCGGCTCCAAGCGCTGTTTTGTGTAATTCTTTTTCAGCTGCTGTAAGGACCAATTTTCCCTTCTTCGCTGGCTCTGGTGTGTATCCAGAAAGAATGATTTCAGATATTCCCGCTCCGTCAGCCGTGCGAAAAAGAGCGCCCACATTATGAGCACTCCGTATATTGTGTGCAATGACAATGACATTACCTCTCATACGGTTATCGATATAATTCGCGAGCCTTCTCCCAAACAGCTGGATAATCCTTCTTCGTCTTTAACCAATACCACCACTCTCCACCCCAAAGGTATATTTCTGGGAATCCGATACGCTTCGCATACGTAACATTCTCCTCTAATTTCTTTTCATTCATGGTAATAAACTGTTCCGAAAGCGGAACCTCGCCTACCCATCCAGAAGCCCAAGGTTCTGCCTGAAGCTCAATAACGATAAAATTCTTTTGGTGCGTGAGTACCCTTACAAAGAATTCTTTCGCGAGAAAAAAGTTTGGACCGACCGGATAGGTAAAATATCCGTACCCATGCTTATAAATATCCCTGTACAGAGTTGTTCCAAAAATATCTCCACGAGCAGCTGCCTGATACCACAAAGAAAGCTCCCCGCTATCTGTCAGAAGGATTGGCCGAGTAGGATCCAACTGTCTCACAATAGCTACTTCAAGATCTAAAAATACCGGATCGAGTACAGGGCAATTTCCAAAAAACGGGAGGAAAGGCTCATTCTCTACCTGCCATGTTTTCACAGCGCTATTTCCACGATAGCGCTCTACGGTCATTCTCATAAAATGAATCAGCCTTTGTTGCTTGAGCTGCTCATCTTGACCAACCCAAGAAGGAATATGACACTCTGGCCACCGTGGAACACGTTGCCCTACGGTAAGAATAACATCGACATTTCTTTTTTTTGCTTCCTCTAGCTGCCAGTCTATTTTTGAAAAGTCATACTCTCCACGTTCTGGTTCTGTAAGATCCCAATACACTGGAATGCGCATTTTCTTGATACCAATATCATCTAAAAGGGCGAGGTAGGTTTCCTGCCAATCAAGTCCAAGATCGATAGCATACCGATATGAAAAAGTCATTCCCAACGTAACATCTTCTCGAGGAGAAGGCCCTGGGAGGTTAAAAAAAATAAATACTGCCACAACAAACAAAAGAAGGCCAGCGAGTATACCAGCAAAGATTTTTACTATTCTAAGCAATAACTTCTTTGAGAACATACTCTACCCATTTAAAAACAATACTCCTCCTACCGAGGCTAAGAAAAGGCCCAAGCTAATCATCACTACAGCAACAATCTTTTGAAACCAATCTCCAAAACTTAACTTTTCACCGAAAATAGCTGGGTAACGAAATGACAGAGGTATCATAATGAGAAGCAAGAAAACATATTGAAGACCATTTAACGCCTGCACCAATGCCACTGAACCCAAGAAGGATGCATATGCCACAAGGAAACTTCCGAGACCCGCACAGGCCTTATTACTCGTGAAGATAAGAAGTGTACCAAAGGCTCGTTTTGGCTTTTCGCTCATACCCTTGGAACGAGAGAAGATATCCTTACGGAAAAAAGGCAACAATAAAAGTGACAGAGCTCCAAGAAATATCCCTATACGGGACCAGATAAGGCCATTCATAAAATCAGATTGCCCATATCCGTATTTCAACAAAAGAAAATGGATTCCAAACAAAATACCAGCAACAATAACCTCTATTGGGACCGTTTCTTCTTTTTTTACCGGTAAATCAAATGAAATAAGAAGACCTCCTCCAATAAGCAAAATCAGCGCGAAAGCGAAATATATATCTAATGACGGCTCGCCAAACACACCCGGTAAAAACGGTGCCAAGAAAACAGTAAGCGCTATAATAGTGCCCACCAGAGGCGCTACCCGAGAAACCTCACTCTTTCGAATAGCAATGTAGAGAAACAGTAACCCATACAGGAAGAATGCCCCGGACAAGAGCAGGATAGCTGTTGGAAGGATACCGAGATATCCGAATCCGAATGGTGCAAAAGCCAGTGTAAAAAGACTAAAAATACCACCATAAAAAGCATAGGTCGCTGGTGCGGGAATATGCTCGTCAGAAAGTATATATTTATCTAGAAGCGCTGCAACAGCGAGAAAAAGATACCCTGAAATTGCAACAATACCAAAAGACATAAAAAGTTTTTTCAAACATCTCTATTATACCTTATTGAAACAAAAAACGCCCCAAAAGGGACGCTTTTAAAAGAGATACTTTTTTTTCCTAGTTCTTCGCAATCTGTCGATAATAAAGATTCACATCACTAATCCATTTACTCACACTTTCTGGACTATGTGTTGCGCAACTTGATCCACATTTCCAAACAACCATTCTTGCAGGATCACTTCCCTGACGCTTTTCCACTAACTCCTGAATTCTTCCACCTACAACCGTTACCGCTTCCTCTGGACTCCCGAAACACCCGTGTCCCATAGCGGTCCCGCGACTCCCTGCACCTTTATATCCCCAATAATTAAAACAGTCTTCGCCATCTTTCGTAGGGACTCGCTTCCCCCAATTACTTTCCTTTTTTGCAATACCAACGATAAGCCCTGCTACTCCACGATCAAAGTGCCCGATAGCAGGTACCATGCTCTCCATAGGATATCCACCTACCATATCTCGGATTTCCTTGTTCATTTCTAGCGAATCCGCATTCACCAAGGTTTCGGCTTCAGTCGGTACAATTTCTGCTGTTGCGCCTTCCTGAACTTCTTTTTTCTCAGGAAGAGACTGACATTCTCCTTCTTGGATACTTTTATCAGCA